>NZ_JAASRS010000003.1 GCF_011761475.1 Saccharococcus thermophilus | reverse complement strand
CTTGCGCTACTATGCCCAGCGTTGGTCGATCGAATGTTTTTTCCGTCAAGCGAAAGACCAGCTGAAACTCGATGGATACCGCGTTCGCGGACGTCGGGCGGTGAAACGCTACTGGATCTTGGTGCAGCTTGCTTACGTGTACAGCATGTTCGAGTCGAACAGCGATTTTTCTGATGGGCTCGATCTTCTGCGCAAGAGAAAAGGACATAGCCTCGTGGAGTTCATTTACCGTGCAGCGAAACAAAATATTCCCATTGATACCGTGAAAAAACAGCTCCACGTGGCATAAGGGGTACCCTGTTTGTCTCTTTTACATGGTAATTATTGTAATTAAAATTGCTCAACTACAGTCATTAAGTATATTTTTTTACACTATATTATATTTTTATCACTACATGATAATAAAGTGCGTACTTCTCAATAAGTTTTATACACATTATACTAGCATCTGTAAACAATCACGAGTACTGGAGGGAGCAGCATGAATCGTTTTACTATTCCTCGCGATATTTATTTTGGAGAGAATGCTCTCGATGTTTTAAAAACACTGGAAGGAACAAAAGCTGCCCTCGTCATTGGCGGCAGCTCCGTCAAGAAAAACGGAAATCTTGATAAAATTCAGCAACTTCTTTCAGAGGCCAATATAGAAACAAAAGTGATTGATGGAATTACGACAGAACCAACAACCCAAATGGTAAAAAAAGGAGTGCGCATTCTTAATGATTTTCAGCCAGATTGGGTGATCGGGATTGGCGGCGGGTCAGTAATGGATGCGGCAAAAGCGATGTGGTTGTTCTACGAACATCCAGAATTGACATTTGAAGAAGCGACACGTCCATTTAGCCTGCCACGCTTACGCACAAGGGCAAAGTTCGTGGGGATCCCAACGACAAGCGGAAGTGCATCAGAAATATCCAATTTATCGGTTATTACTGATGCAGAAACAGGGGTCAAATATCCACTGGCTGATTTTGAACTGACGCCAGACATGGCGATTATTGATCCGATTATGGTCCAATCCATGCCGAAGCACGTTACAGCCTACAGCGGGATGGACGCAATCACACATAGTATTGAAGCATACGTAGCAAAGCCTCGTACGATTTTCACAGATTCCTTGGCTATTGAAGCAGCTCAAGTACTGAAAGAAAATCTTCTTGCTTCTTACCACGGAGATGCTAAAGCCCGCGAACAAGTTCATTACGCTCAGGCGATGGCTGGAATGGCATTTGCTAACGCGGTGCTAGGAAATGTGCACAGTCTTTCACACAAAAGCGGCCCAATATTTAACATTCCGCATGGATGTGCCAATGCGATTTATTTACCATATGTAATCCAATTTAATCGCACGGTAGTCGAGGAACGTTATGCAGCAATTGCCAAACGGCTCGGTCTGAATGGGGAAAACAACAAAGAATTGGTGGATTCACTCATTGCTTGGATTCGTGACTTGAATAATAAGATGAATATTCCAAATACACTTCAAGAATACGGAGTGTCCGAAGAAACGTTCACCGCACACGTGGATGAAATGGCGGCCAATGCCGTAAAAGATCCTTGTACAAGCACAAATCCGCGTGAAACTTCTGTAGAAGAAATGAAAAAATTATATATCGCAGCGTTTTATGGTCTAGATGTCGACTTCTAAACAAATAAAAAAAAGCAAAGCCTGTCACTAACATTCTTACCAGCGATAAAAAGATCGGATTCCATTGAATCTGATCTTTTTATCCCACCGTTTGCTTTTATATTTATATTACCATACTGTAGTTGAGCAATTTTAATTACAATAATTACCATGTAAAAGAGACAAACAGGGTACCCCTTATGCCACGTGGAGCTGTTTTTTCACGGTATCAATGGGAATATTTTGTTTCGCTGCACGGTAAATGAACTCCACGAGGCTATGTCCTTTTCTCTTGCGCAGAAGATCGAGCCCATCAGAAAAATCGCTGTTCGACTCGAACATGCTGTACACGTAAGCAAGCTGCACCAAGATCCAGTAGCGTTTCACCGCCCGACGTCCGCGAACGCGGTATCCATCGAGTTTCAGCTGGTCTTTCGCTTGACGGAAAAAACATTCGATCGACCAACGCTGGGCATAGTAGCGCAAGATCTCTTCATCGCTTAGATCCCGGTCGGTGCTCAAGACGCAGTGAAGATGTTCCGATGTCATCGGCTGATCGGCTTTCCAAGCGAGCAGCACCACGGCATCATCGAGACCTTTGAGAGAGCCTTCGTAGCGATAAACCCGATAACGCTCTTCTCCCACCGTGACGAGGTGAGTGTCTTTCGGTTCGATGTAGCGGGCAAACTCCCTCACCTGAACCGCAATGCCTTTTGGATAAAGAAGCCGATTGGCCTTGAGCATTGCGATTACGTGGAATCCCTTTTTCAGACAAGCTTCCACGAGCGTTTGCGATGGATACCAAGAGTCCATCAGCACATAAACAGGACGGTGTACATCCAAAGAAGAAAGCATCTCGATCGCGAGTTCCCCCTTGCTTTTCCCAGCCGCCTTGTCGTAGAGGCGGAACGCAAAGGGAAAAGCCTGGGTCATCGTATGAACCATGAGCCAAACGAGAGAATGTCCCCAGATCGACTTTTTCTCTGTGTGAGAATAGTGCCAATCACACCCTTGAATGGCGTGCGTTGCCTGTGACGAAGGCTTGGTTTTTTGGCAAATCGTATCATCGATCGAAACAAAAAGGGGTTGACTCTCCTGTTTGGCGATGCGTTCGACACGACGAAGCATCCACTGTTGAAGTTTGCGAAGCAGCGTCTCTTCATCCCAAGGGCTTTTCGTGAAAAAATGGCTGAGTGTCGTGCGGTGGTTCGGATGAAAGCTCCAATGATGAAGATCGGTCAATGTTCCCGCAAATCCTTTGGTGGTCAGCGCATCCACGATATGAACGAGATGCTTCATGACAGGTTTTGAAAAATAAAGGGCCAACCCCAACATCGTGAAAAACTTGTGGATTCCTTGATGATGTGCTAATCTATTCATGAGACATGAACCTCCTTGTGAATAGTTTTGGTGACACATCTATTCTAATCAAGGAATCGGGTTCATGTCTCTTTTTTTGTTTGGTTGTAAATTTATGTTAGCGAATTTGCTCATCTACAGTTAGTTAATATGGGACGGGAGAAAAAGCTTTAGTTTGAACTAACAAAAAACCGTACAGATGCGTTTCTGTACGGTTAATGAAAAATTCTCCAATTTTTTCTTAATGACTGCCATGCTCTTCTCCACTCTCTGGAACAATTTCAAGCTTTTCATCAATAACCCCTTGCGTTTGATACGAAATCAGTTTTTCTGTTCCGGATAAATAAGCATGATTATACGGTCCTACAGTTGGATCGTTTTCAAACGTTGGTTTTAAGGTAGCCATAAACTCATAAACTTCTGGGGTAAGTTCGCCATTCTCAAGCCAAATAAGTGGCGCATGTTTTCCTAAATGCGAAAAAGGCGCTGCTGCTAATGCCATTTCAGGAGATTTGGTCGAAACAAATGATAAACCGTGTCCCGGATTGTTTAATCCCCAACCAAATCCTGTTTTCTTATCTTTAAAAGTCGCAAATGCAACAGACTGTTGAGTTGGAGTATCTCCTGAAATTCGTGTAACCTTTCCAAATTCTTTTAACTTCTCTTCGACTTCCTTTGATATTATGGACTGAGGACCTAAAATGTAGATATTCGCTTTTCCTTTTCTTTTTTTCAATGCTTCTTCTGTTTGTTTCGGAATTTTATTTTGACTAACGTATAAAATCGGTTCTTCCATATGAGCAATCCAATTGGCCGCAGGAATCGTATAAAGTTTTGCTTTTTCCTCAAAAGAACCAATGATGACACTCTCTGGTAGTTTACCTGCTACTTCAGCATACAATTGATCAATTTTTTGTGCTAATGCTGCATAATCGGTTTCATTAATTTGTTGAACTTTATAACGTTTTAGTTTATCCAACTCTTGTTTCGGCAAGTTACCGATAACAAAAATTTGTGTACCGTCTTTAATCCCAAGTGGATTTAAACGTTGAATTTCATTCAACACTTGATTTGGAATTGTATTGTTTTTTGTAAATAAAATAGGTCCGTTATTTGGATGATGAATAAGATCAGCTGCAGCCAATGTTGCTTGCCAATTTTCAAGGGGAGCTAGGATAATCCCATTTGGTTGATTTTCTTTATGAGTAGCCGGCCATACCGTTTGTGATACTAATACCGAAAGTTCAACTGGATCATCAGTATTTAATCGAGTAATGTTTTTTGTTGACAATGTAAGAAGATTTTTACTCGCTTCTTCATTATATACACTCGGTTCTTGAACAACTATAGCTGTGTTTTCCTTGTCATTGCTTGCTCCATTCGATTGACTACTTCTATGCTGACTATGCTCCATTGATTGCTCTGCTTTTTTTGAGTCATTTCCATTTTGTGCGCTACAACCTGCCGCAATAATAGTAGACGCAAAAAGTGCAATTAACATTTTGAGAATTTTTTTTGTGTTCATCTATCCATATTACCCTCCTTGATTTCTATTATGTTCAGTGATTAAACTGTTAAAAAATACTTGTTTAAAGACTCTTAAGCTTTTTTCAACATACCGTATATTTCTACTTTTTTTATATTATCTTGAATTTGTGCAGAATTTATGGATTTTATTTAATTGACTTAATCAATGCTCAAATGCCATGTAAAAAGGAGAAAAAGAAAATGAATAACAAATGGAATCGGATTATTTATAAATGTTGGGCTCCTTTTTATGATTTATTTTTTAATAGAGGTGTGTTTTATTCAGCGCGAAAACAGATATTTCATGAATTTCCTTTTGGAGATGGCGAGAATGTTCTATTTGTTGGAGTAGGAACGGGTGCTGATTTGGCCTTTTGTCCATTAGAAAGATGATGTATAAAATTTTGTGTGAAGCATTTTACTTAGAGCTGATTATGCGAGAAGAAATAAAAAATTTCCTCTAAATAGAAAAGGTCGGAAGGAAAACATTTCGCGTACTATCAGGTCAATGAATTGTGGCAGGGGGATTTGTCTCACGGTCCGTATATTCGTGTGAACGGAAAAGCGCAAAAAACGTTTTTGATTGCCTATATCGATGACTGCTCGCGGGTCGTGCCGTACGCTCAGTTTTTCTCTTCCGAGAAATTTGACGGGTTGCGGATCGTGACCAAAGAAGCGCTGCTTCGATACGGAAAGCCGAAGCGAATTTACTCGGATAACGGCAAACATTGGATACTACGATAATCGGGCGATATTCGCCTTGCTCTGCTCCGATATTTTCTCCTAAATTTTAAGGGTGTCCTCAACTTTGGGGACACCCTCTTTAATTGTGTCGCTTATAGCGTTATATCACCGTTATGGTATTTGATGCGAGTCCGCAATTTGCGGATTCCAGACCCTAACTATTCATCAATTTGATGAACAGACTTATTTACCAAACAGACGGGCCCAAAACCCTTTCTTTTTCCCTTCTTCCTCTTTGGCCGCCGCGATCATTTTGCGTGTCTCCATGGACTCCTTTAGGGACTGCATAAGAAGTTCATCCCTTTTCTTTAGGTTTTCCTCTATGTATTTTTGTTGCTGATCCAGCCTCATCATGAGTTCTTTTAGCAACTCGTTCTGTTTGGCGACCATTTCTTTTAGCGCTTGTATATCATCGTTATAACGCTCCGATTCCGTTTTTTTCTCTATAACGCTGACCGCCATATTAGATTGCCGAACCCATGCCATTACTGCTTCCGCCGCTTGTTCGAGCGTCATATCGCTGCTTTGTTTTATCTCCATGAACCGCTTTAGAACTATAACGTCGTTTTGAAAGTATCCCCGCTGTCCCTTGTCGTTGACGTGGAACTTGTACCCCGCGTCTTGGAGGATGAGGGCATACTTTCTCAAGGTGGACTCCTTTATGCCGAGCAAGGCACATACGTCGCTGGGCCCCATCAATATTTGTCCTTCGTTTATATCATCTGTCATGACGCTTACCTCCCGTTATAACGCTGTTATGTTAATCATTCTATTGGTGGTGGTAGGTATCCTGCAACGGAAATATTTTCTTTCCTGATGAAGCTTATGATATCCGCAACTTTATTCGCCAAAGCCGCTAAAAAATAATTCAACATAATATAAACTATGTTGAATAGTGATGGTGATGATGATAATATTTAATTGTAAAATTCAACATAGTTTATAAATAAAGTGCGCAAAATAAATTCAACATAGTTTACAAAGGTGAGGGGAATGCTGGAACAATTCGAACAATATTTACGGGAAGAAGGGAAAAGCGAAAATACCATTAAAGGCTATTTGCAGTCGGTGTCAGGATTTTTGAAATGGTTTGATGAATCTAAAGGAGTGGAATTTAAACAGCTTCATCGCGAAAACGTCCAAGAGTACATTTCCTTCCTGCGAACCGTCAAAAATGCCAAGCCGAAGACGATCAATACGAAGTTAAATGCTTTGGTCAAATTCAATGAGTTTTTGATCGAAACGAAAGTGCAGCGGGATATGGTCCTAACAAAAAAGGACTACATGAAGGTGCAACAACAATACGCTTCGTTGGCCAAAGTGGAACTAAAAGATGTCGAGAAATTCCGGCAATTGGTACTGGATAGCGGCAATAAACGCAATTATGCGTTAGTTACGCTTTTGGCGTATGCCGGATTGCGGATTTCCGAGGCGCTCAACCTAAAAATGAGCGATTTCAACCTTGTTTCCAGAGAAATCACGGTAAGAAGCGGCAAAGGAGATAAGTATCGAGTGGTATTTATGAACGACAAGGTTAAATCCGCTCTCCAGTCATGGTTGAAGGAACGGAAAGAAAAAGGAATTGATAGTGAATACCTTTTTGTTAGCAATCGCAATAAACGTTTGGACCGTACAACCGTCAATAAACTGTTTAAAGAGTACTCGGAACGCATCGGCAAGGATATTACTCCGCACGATTTGCGGCACTTCTTTTGTTCTCATGCGATCCATAGCGGGATGAGTGTTCACGAGGTCGCGAATCAGGCGGGCCATTCCAACATTCACACGACGCTGTTATATACAAACCCGACGAAAGAAGAGCTTATTAGGAAAATGAATCAATTGTGAGGAGGAAAAAGAATGTCTGTGAACGATCAATTCAAAATCATTGTTGGGAATTTTGTGGGCGACGCTTTTTATATGCGCAGTATTGCCGGATTTATGTTAGAAGGCCGCTTCAAAGCTGCTGGACTACGTTCGATAGCACGACTTATTGACGAAAATGAGCCTTTCTCGTTCATCATTGACAAAAAAACGACAGTACATGTCCCGATTGAGTTAAATAAGCAGATCAAGCAAGAACTGTTCGCGATCGCGGACAAGTTGGAAGGGAAAACGAATAAAACGTAAAAAGCCGTCCACAAACGGGACGGCTTTTCCTTTTAGGCCGCTAAGGGCAATATTATTAAATTCAAGTCGGCGCAAAGGCCTTTAAAATTCAAGTCGGCGTTAGAGCCTTCATTTATTCTTATGTCCATATTGTAATAAAATATTACTGAAAAAGCAATACGTTTTAATCGTTTTAAGTAATTTTAAGTAACTTTGAGTAACTTTGAGTAGCTTTAAGTAGCTTTAAGTGCGTTTTAATTGTACTTATAATCAATCCTTCTGATCCTGCAAATTTGTTTTATCCTTCGTCTCTTCTTTTTTATTCTTTGTACATAACTTGATGATTGCTTCGTCAATTTTGTCCATTTGATCGTCAGTGAGTTTTAACTTAACGAATTCTTTTGTTTCTGGATGCCTATAATCGCTTAAACGTTGTTTGCTAACCTCTCTCATTTTACCAACTAAAGCGTAAGTTTTCGGCTTTTCGAATGGGAGGTCCTTAATTTCTCCTATCTCAACGCACATATTTTCTTCATCGAGTTTCCAGCTTTGTGTATCATCTTCATCCAGACTGGAGAGTGGAACTACGAGCGCGTGATATTTAAACTCTTTTACTACAACGCAAAAATGAGGATAATTGAATTCAGAACCGACATTTACACCAAAATCGATGTAATATACCCTAGCACGTCTTCTTCGTACCATTTCCTTGTCTTTTTTGCTTGGATCGTTTTTATACCGATGGATAATATGGTTTTTAATCGCCACTTCTAGAAACCAATCCACCATTTTCTCCGCATATTCCGGATCTTTATCGTGGAAATACATAAGTTCCTGCTTTAATGCTGCAAATACTGTATCAATTTTGTCGGATAGCCTTTCTTTGTCGGATTGTTTTTCTTTCTCTGACACTAAATTCAGCCCCCTAGACCTATTTTTTGATTTTAATTTACCATATAACGACATATTTCGTGGTTATTTGAAATAAAAAACCATCCTTTACATGAGGGATGATTTTTTACTGGTTTTTACTTCGCATCACAAGCTCATATCCCATCATTTCACATATCCTGACAAGTTCAGCCACTCGAAGAGAATTGTTATTGATAGCTGATCGGAAAGTTGTTTCTTTGATGTTCAAATTTCTGGCCACGGCAGCCATGCAAAAGAAAAAAACATCCCTCAACTGGAGGATGTTTTTTTCCTTTCTGCAGACGGTCTGATGTATTGGGGATCATATTCCATTAGCTCACTCAATTCAATTTTAAAGTAATCACAGATCTTCTCTAAAACCTCTAAATCAACGCGTGTGCTAGATTCATTGTACAACCGATAAAGAGTATTTTTATGCACTTCAATTTCTTCAGCAAGATCAGTAACCCTCATTTTATGTTTACCCAACAACTCCGCTAATTTTATTCTAATCATCTTATCACCTCTTTGTGTTAATCTTTAACACAATTATACAAAAAAATCCTATCTTTTTGTTAAAAAATAGTTGACAAGTTTCGAGTTCACAAAGTAGTATAAAAGTAACAACATTGTGTTAATTTTCAACAAAATATGACAAATATTTACCTTGTATAGTTAACAAAATGATAGGGGGTGATTTTTTTGATCGATATTCGTGTCGATTTTGATCTAACAGTAAAACGTAATGAATTATCAAAAATCCCCAAAAAACCCGGTATATATGTGTTTTATACCGAATCGAACGTGCCGATCTATGTTGGTCAGACTGATAATTTAAACAGAAGAATCAAAGCGCATTTTAAGGGTTTCACTAATACATCCCGTTTTTGCGATTACTTCCATTCGTGTTCAATAAAAATCGTTGAAGATAAAGTACACAGAGCCATATATGAACTTTATTTAATTTTAACGTATGGAGACGTGGTAAACATAAGAGGAGCGGTTCGCCGTTCTGATTTACATAAGTCATCAGAGGTCACTAAAAGCGAATCGTATAAATGTCTTCACGTTTTAAAAAATGGGGAGCAATGCAGCAACCGCCCCACTCTTAATGGATACTGTTATCTGCATGGCGGAGAAGGGAAATCGCGTAGAGAGATTTTAGACGAAGCGATTAAAAGTATCGAAAATTTGATAAATCAATGTCCTTAAGAAGTGGGATATTCCCACTTCTTAATCTAAAACAAGGGGGAGATTTTATGGACACTATGGTTACAGCCGGCAAGATTGCAGAAATCGCTAAATCGCATCGAGTAAGTCTTGATTATGCCCTTAAATTTGGAGCAGCTTGTTACGATGCCGGCATGGTGGAAGTGCTTAAAGGTGTTGCTATTGAGGTTTTAGCGCGTGAAGGTAATAATATAGTGACTTCCAAGTACACCAAGGAGAGCCGCTTGGCCGTTGAGGAAAAGTACAAAGCATTGGAAAGTGTGTTAAATGAGCAAGAAAAATAGCTTCTCGAAGACTTTACTGACGAGTTGTATGCTCTTATGGCAGCTGAAGCAGAAGATCATTTCGTTGAGGGGTTCATCCATGGCTATCGTTATTTGAAATTGCTCTCCTTCACTAGTTATGCGGATTATACGGAGGAATGATGGTAAAATGGGTAAACTCATTCTTGTTTCATTCGCTCCAGAGATCAAACCGCTTGAAAATGAAGAAAACCGCAGTGTTGGGGACACTACGGCTTTCCAATAAAAAACAGGCACATGTATTATACCATTTGAAAAGGGGATAACGCAAAGTTGCGTTCCCCTTTTTCTCTCACATTAGTTCAAATTTCGACTCCTGCAATAAGGAATTTGCAAAAATCTGTCTGCAATCCTTTTTAGACAGTGCTATAATATGCATATAAAAGGACAAAGCGCCACGCTGGGTTGGCCGCCCTTGGTGCGTGACGCTGCAGGTATAAGGCACTACTATGCCCATTTATTCGGTTTTTGCATATTTTCATTATAGTGCAGATAGAGTCAAAAAAACAATAGCATTCTATCTGTTTTTTTAAACCGAATATTACCTTTAGTGCCTTATCCTGCCCGTTTCTATAGAGAGAAGAACAAGGGGAGGATTTTTTTATGTTTAATGACGGATTTAACAAAGAAATGACACATGTTGAAGTTATCTGGGGGACACCGATTCTCGACGAAGGGTTTACTCCTATTCCGAACCTAATCATCCGCTATGCATCGGAATTAATGACACCGAAAGAATTTCAGTTTATTTGCGTTTTGGCCACTTTTAAACACGATTCCCGTGATCCATATCCTTCGCAAGAAACACTCGGAAAATACTTGGGTGGGATCTCTGAACGTGCCGTCCGCAAAATTGTAGACGGATTAGAGAAAAAAGGACTTATCAAGATCGGCTATCGTTACGTGGATGGTAAACGACAAAATGCCGTTTACAACCTAAAGCCGCTGATTGATCGAGTATTGGAATTAGCAGGCGAATCACGCCTTCCAGATGCCAAGCCAACCGAGAAAATTTATTGGAAAACAGAACCGAAAAAGACGACTACCGGAACAAAAAGTTCCGTTACTACCGGAACAAAAGGTTCCGCTACTACCGGAACAAAAAGTTCCGCTAGGTCCGGTACTAAAAGTTCCGGGGAAAATAACCAATCAAAATTACAAATGAAAATTACAAATGAAAATTACCAATCAACCAGAGAAGAGATTGAGCAATGTGATTTGCCACTATCCATTAAGCAGGTATTGTTACGCAATTTAGATCGGTTGGTTGGTGATAATATATCGATTTTTGATATTTCTGTTGTCTACAACGCAAATAAAGAAAGTTTTAATGAATACGAGTTTGCTAGCATTTTGGATCATGTGTTAACAGAAACGACCGGTAAAATCCGTAGCATCAAACGCCGCTTAAAGAAAGGAATGGATACATACCAAAGACCTGCATCATCTTCAGATGCAAAAACATTAGGGAAAGCGGCAGTCCGAAAAGAGATGATACCTGACTGGCTCAACATGGACTATAGTCAGAACGAGACAGAAAGCATAGATGATTTCGAACAGAAGCGGAAAGAATTAGAGGAACGGTTAAAAAAATATCGGTCATAAGGATATCGCGAACAAAGTGAGTGGCCCATTTATAAACCCTTTGCAGGGGAAATGGGTTCTCACTTCGCTTGGTGATTTTATCTAACGACAATAACCAGCAGGGTGACTTGTTTTTATTTTTTGTCTGACGAAAAATATTGATCGATTTATAAAGGGGGATTATAATCAAAATAAATAATGTCAGACAAAAAATGTTTTTGCTTTAGGAAAGGGGGGATGTCTGATGAAGGAAGGCCGTTGCTATGAACAACATGATTTTCAGGTATTGATCTTATCCCAGTTTGCCCAATGCCGACCGTCTACAGAAAAGGAAAAATGGGAGCTACAAAAAGAATATTTGCGCCTGATTCGTGAGATTCCTCAAATGTGGGAAGAATTCGTGCGGAAAAATCAAAACATTTATGATCGCTTTGGATATTTAGATGTCGTGGTATATGATGATTTAACGTATGAACGGAAAAAGCTAAAACAGGGACGCCCTAAAGAGGAAAATACGCTATCGCATCGTGTAACCGTCCGGTTGGACGATGAGAGTTATCAGTTGTTGAAACAATATTGTCAGACAAAAAATATTACCGAATCAGCAGCGATTCGGGAGTTAATCCAAACTCTGAAATGGAAAATATAGTGAATATAAAACAGGCTGACCTAAAGGTCAAAACCTTGGTCAGCCTGTTTAGAAAAGATTGTTTATATCCATGTTTTTATAGAGATCATTATCATCATCTTGGTTTTCTTTATCTCGGTCTTTTTTCGGGTCTGGATTGTTTAAGGATTTCGCGGCTACTTTCTCTGCCTCTTCATTGTCTGCTTTCTCTGCTTCTTCATTTTGGTTTGAGACTGTTCTGTTCTCTTTGGATGTACCGGAAGAAAACTCTTGATATAGTATTCTTTGTATATCGTAATCCATGATGTCTTTGATTCCGAAACGGTTAATCATGTGTAAAACAATGTTAGTAAGAGAGACTTGAATATTTTGTTGCTTGTCCAGCCATTCATTAATCAAGTCACTTTGAGGGGTGTCAGCCACCCTCCAAGTGACGATTTTTCGTTTTGCCACGATCACTCACCTCGATCAAGCGTGTTGCTTAAATAGAATTTTTTCGTTAATGACATGCAACCCGTTTACGTTCATGTCCACGGCATATTTTTCTGGAATCCAAAGGACTTCACAGTGTACGGTATTTGCAAAGCCCAATAGCTCCTCATATAGCTCTTCTTTGAACTGGATGCTGCCTCCACCATACACGGCAATTACATCCACGTTTCCGGCGATGTCGCTGTATTTTTCTTGAATGTCTTCTAGAATACGTTGAGCCTGCGAATACCGTGCTTCTTGCATGAAGCGAACGGCTAAATCGTGAAGATGATGGGATGGATCTCTAAAAATGTCCATAAACTGCTGGCGGTTTAGGTTCAAAAAGCCGCCAACTTCCTCTTTCAGCAATTGAGTAGCTTCTTCCGTGGCATGACCCACTCCTCGTTTTTTCCCTGAACAAACATCTGTTACAGGATTCATTCCAACAGTATAGATATATTCCGTTGTTCCATCGCCAATATCCACATGGAGAATTCGTTTGTTAGCGAAATCTTTTGGCACAGCTTGTTTTTTATAGTGCTCGTTATAATTCTTCAGAATTTCATTTTCACTTTCCAATAAGGCATATAGAGCTGGAATGCCTTCTTGAGTGACTTTCACAGTCTGAAAATGGAGTGTGACGGTCACAGGAGTTTCTCCGACATATACAATCACCACATGATCGTTGCTAGTGAAACGTCCTTCAAGGTATCTGGCTTGATCGGCACTATATTCTGATGCAGGGATTGCTGTTGTCATTGAGACATCTACTGAAATTGATGGAGGAAGCTCTTGATTTTCTTGATATGCTAATTGAACTGATCGAGCAGCAAGCATCGATAGCGTCATTAGGACTGGAATATCGTGTTTGGATTTATTCCCTAATTTGATATTCATATTTTCTACTTTATCGGCCGTCATATTGGCGCGTTTTCCGATGAAGTATAGGCCACTTCGTTTAATAGCGTTACTTGTTACATGAACAATCAATTCATCCAACAAATTAGCAATGTTTTTTTCCACATTTGTTTCCATCACATTTGGCTTGGATAACAGACGTTTGACCACCGATGGTTGTTTTATGAGCGTATCGTTCACGATCATTTTTGTTTCCGAATTCCCAATATCATTAGCCACCACTAATTTCATTTAAACTCCCCCTAATAATTCATTTTACATTCAAATTAAATTTATAATTAATTCTTATCTACATTATAAAGCATTAATGTTATATAATCAATCAAAATGAATTTAAAAAATAAATATTTTTGAATGTATTTTAAATGCAAATTTAATTTATATAAGATTCACTATTATTTTTAATTCATATTTAATTTATTTTAAATTCATTATTCATTTATTAGGGGTATTATCATTCTATATTCATTCAAATTGAATGTTTTATTCATTCATCTATTTATAAAATAGGTAGGATTATCGGAATGAATGGAAAGCAATAGAAAGAGGATCAGAGAGGTGAACATACAAAAAGACCGATTGATTTCGGTCTTTTTCTGTGGTTTAAAAATCAACATTAAAATTTAACAGAAGCAAAAATAAAATTACCTAAAAAACGGCTTCTCAGATTGGTGTATAAAAGAAAAGGATCATCGGATTAACTCTAAATCCTTTTCTTTAGTTTTAGCTTTTTCCTGCGTTCGTTTTTCTTCTAACTCTTGTTTCAGTCTTGCTTCCAATTCGCTGAAGCTCTTCCTTGTATCGTTTAGGATTTTTTTCAATATACATGATGGCTCTTCTAAGTGTTTTTAACCGAGCGTTTTCGATTTTTTGATTCAGCCGTTGTTCCAGTTTCTCCATTCGCTGCAATTCGGCTTTGTATCGCCGAGGATTTTCCTGTAGTTTTGTTTTTAAAATCATTAACCTGTCTTTAGCTTCCACTAAACGAAAAACGGTTCGTTTTGGGTCTTTTTTTAACGAAGTTAGCGCTCTTGCGATTTCTCGTCTCTCTGCTTTTCGAATGCTCACTTCTAGTTTCGATTCTATGCGTTGTAGACGTTCCAATTCTTTTTTATTCTTTTTCGGGTTTTCCATCAGCTTCTGTTTAAGATCGTTCAGGTTTTCTTTTGCCTTCAGTAAAGTTTTAAGTGATTTTTCGTTTGATTTAGTTTCTTCCAATTCGCTTTTTTCAGGAGAGGGAGGATTTAACTTTCGTGACCGTTTAGCCTTTTCCAAAATCTCTTCAAGTATCTCATACAAACTTTGGTTGATGTGATCTCGGGAGTCCATATTTAACCGTGGCCTCCTTATTCTTTTTTCTTAAATTTATCCGGCTTTTTTTCGTTAATGTAGTTCGCGAAAATCTTAAACAATTCTTCTCGTTCTGGGATTGTCAAGTGTTCCAATTCAAAGTACTTTTCCGCTAGTGCGCCGGTTTGTATCAACCGATGCGCTCTTTTTTTACGTTCACGTTCTTTTGCCAATCTTAATATTTGTCGTTTTCTTTCTTCCAGTTGTTCAATTCGTTTTTGCAGATCACTGATCGGACGTTTCTTGTCCATTGGATTCCTCCGCGTTGTGTTCATCGTTGAAATATTTTTTTGCTTCTTCTTTGAATTCGTCAATCAACAATTTCGCCTGTTCAATATCTTCAATATCCCATGTTTCCATTAGATATTGACCGATTTCTTTTTGAGCTTGCTCGATGTATTTTCGCTGCTTCTCCTGCAATTTTTTGATCTGTTCCTCAATCTCTTGTGCTCTGGACAAAGGGTCTTTTCTTGCCATTTCATTCACCCTTTCTTCTTTGAATATTTCTTAAGAATATTTTACATGATGAGGAATTTTATGTCTATCAAAAATAAGAAAATTGTGGTATAATGAAGTCACGAATGAAATGAGTGCCCATTTATACCCCTTTCAGGGGTAAATGGGAACTCGCTTCGCTCGATAAAAAGTTTGTCTTCGACAAATGACCCGCAGGGGCTAAAAAAACTAAGAAAGGAGGAATGACGATGGCATACTTTCTATTCCGTACACAAATCATTAGTAAATCAAATCGTTCAGCCGTTGCTTGTGCTGCCTATCGAAGTGGAGAAGCATTGTATTCAGAACGGGATGGATTAACGAAAAAATACGGCCGTCGTGACGTTCCTCCAGAAACTTATATTCTTGCGCCAAAACATGCTCCGGATTGGGTCTACAATCGCGAACGTTTATGGAACGAAGTGGAGAAAGTTGAAAAACAACATAACGCTCAATTAGCTAGAGAAATCATCGTCGCTCTTCCAACACAATTAACCAATGAAGAGCAAACGCAATTACTTTTGGACTTTTGTAAAGAGAATTTTGCAGATGAAGGAATGGTAGCAGACATCGCCATTCACCGTGATAAAAAACATAATCCACACGCTCACATCATGTTAACGATGCGTCCGTTTAATGAAGATGGAACGTGGGGGAAGAAACGTAAAAAAGTGAATGGAAAATCCGTTCATTTAACAAACTGGAATGATAAAGAAACGCTTCTGAAATGGAGAAAAAATTTCGCCGATCGGATCAACGAAAAATTCAAAGAAAAAGGAATCAATGACCGAGTTTCTCATGAAAGTTATGAGAAACAAGGAATTGATAAAGTACCTCAAATTCGTCTTTCTCGTGAGGCGTATCAATATGAACAACGAATGAAAAGAGAAGCTGAAAAGCAAGGAAAACCGTATGAGCCGGTTACATATTACGGCAAATTGAATCAAGAAATTCAACGTATTAATCAAGAACTAAAAGCGTTAAAACAACAGGAAAAAGTTGTATCCATTTCTGAATATCAAGAAGAAAAATCATTAAACGAAACGATCGAATCCATTCGTAAAAATGCCTCTTTAAACGATGTAGAAAAAGCATCGTTACTTTTGGTTGCCAAGCGAGCAAAATCGTATGTTGATTTTGCTGTAGCAAGACGTGTGTATCATGATCTGGCCGAAGGCAATTGGAAGAAAAAAATCGAAAGCCAACAGCTGAAGCTGCGAGCGCTTAAGAATGTCATCAATAAGGCGTATCATGTGTATCAGCAAGAACCAAAACAAGTGATTCAGTACGGCTTCCATCCAGGAAAATTTAATGAGCAACTAAGAGAAAAAATCGCTCAACTTAAAGAGATGGAGAAATCCTTTGAAAACGAGTTAACCAAATACGAAGCTGTTCTGAAGAAAGCCGAATTAGCACTGGAAGTGCAAAAACGGCTAACAGAAGAAGAGTTCCGAGTCTTGTATCCTCATGCCGGAGCTGACTTCCGGATTGAAGAAAAATATCATGCCGTTCAATACTTTAAGGACACAGGGGGTGTGTTGCCAGAGAGTGAAATTCCTGCTTATGCGGCGAAGAAAGAGCAAGAGATTCATCGGATGCCGACCTTCGCGGAGCAAACCCGAAACATGTATCAAAGTCTCTTCGTTTTGAATCGCACGATTCAAAAGCAATCAAAAGAGCGCATGGAGGCGTTGAAGGTAAGAGACTTTGAGCAGGCCTTTGAAGCGAGCCGGAAGATCGAGCAATGCATGTTAAGAAAAGAAAAGATGAGCAAGGAGCTTGAGGAAAACAAAGCCGTCTTGCAAGCCATTTTGAGCGAGCATTACGGCAGAGATGTATCGATCACGAACACGGCAGCCTTGTTGCGGTTGCATGAGCTGGTGGAACGCGGCGAAAGCAGCAAAGACTTTGAAGCAGATTTACGCCGTATCCACGTTAGCGAACAACAAAAACTCGAACGTATGCCAAAACCTGAAACAGAAGCACAGATTATGGAGTATCAATACCGGCAACATGTGGCTGATGGCTTGTTAGAAGCGATAGAAGAAGCGCAACGAGCGAATGATCGCAAGAAATATGAGAAAGATCCAACGAAGAAACGGCAACGCAGAAGATATCGTGGTCAAGAATTTGAACGCTAAGGGGGAGAGGAAATCACGATGAACTTAAAAAAAGATGCCTGGAAGCCGATATTCGCTAGTGTTGTGCTGACCGTTATAGCTGCCTATGTTCTGATGGGATTGTTTTATATGATCGGGAACGGAGGCGACTTAAAAGAAATTTTATTAAGACCGAAAGAGTTAATCACGTTTGTTTATACGGAAGAGAACTTAAAAACGGTTTTCTCATTGGCTCCGTTTGTGATTTTAGCAGCGCTGCTATACACTTTTCGGTCATCCATTATTGTTCCGAAGTTAGAATATGCTAGCGACTTTGGCTTGCATGGAACTTCCCGGTGGGGAACGCCGGATGAAGTCATCGACGGCAAGATGTTCTCGAAAAACAACTCGTATACGACAGACCCTGTTGACGCTTTTCAGATGGAAAAAGGAATTATTGTAGGGAAAGTACCAAAAAAACGGGAGCTTCTCATCATTCCAAAAAACACGACGATTGATAACCGAAATGTTTTGGTAATCGGTTCGTCGGGATCGGGGAAAGGTCAATCCTTTGTTTTCCCGAACATGATAAACCATACGGAAGAAACGATTATTGTCACGGACCCAAAAGGAGAGATATACGAAGCTACCCATCAGATCAAGCGAGATCAGGGCTATAAAGTCTACCAAGTGGACTTTATCAATTTCACTAATTGCGATCGATACAATCCATTAGACTACGTCGAAGATGATGAGGATGCTAGGGCAATTGCTAATACGATCGCTTCTAACTCGGTTGACGAAGGAAAACGCGATTTCTGGAGTGAATCAGCTGTCGCCTTTCTGTCAGCATTCATCCTGTACGTGAAGGAAAAATACAAAGACAAGGCCAATATGCGCCATGTCGTTGAAATGGTGGCGAGAGCAGGAAAAGATGAAGAATATTTGGATGAAATCATTAAAAATATGTCCCCAGACCATCCAGCGTATCATATGTTCACCCTTGCAAACATGAGCAGTGGAAACACTAGAGCTGGCATTATGGCGACCTTGGCGCAACAAATCTCCATTTTCGCAATGCAAAAGATCGCAAAAATGACTGCTAAGAGCGATTTTAAATTTCATGACTTGCAGAAAGAAAAATCCGTTTTGTACATCAAGATTCGCATGGATGAAAACCCGTTTGTTCAATTGACCGCCACGTTCTTTGAACAGTTGATCGCTGTTCTGTACGACATTGCTGACAAGAATCACTCGAAGTTACTGATTCCCACTATCTTTCTGTTGGACGAATTCGCCA
Organism: Saccharococcus thermophilus; assembly: GCF_011761475.1. Taxonomy (NCBI): domain Bacteria; kingdom Bacillati; phylum Bacillota; class Bacilli; order Caryophanales; family Anoxybacillaceae; genus Saccharococcus; species Saccharococcus thermophilus. The sequence goes on along the minus strand of NZ_JAASRS010000003.1, from coordinate 43,362 downwards.
ACATCGGCACGATCAACAAATATCCGCGAGTATTGGCAACCTGTCGCGGACTTGGTATGGCCATGATGACGATTATCCAGGACATCGGACAGCTAGAGGACAAAAAACGATATGGCCCGGAAATGGCTCGTTCGATCATCAATAACCACGATACTCAGTTGTTTCTGCGAACGAAAGACACGAAAACAGCGAAATACTTTAGCGAACTCGCCGGAGAGACTACGGTGAAGCACAAACAGAAAAGTGCTTCCTATGGACGTAAGGAAGGCAGCAAAAGCATTTCAGAGCAATATGTAAAGCGCTCATTGATTACGCCGGGCGAACTTATGAACATGGACAAAAACACTTGTTATTTATTCGTATCTGGGGCTTACCCGATGAAGCTAGAAAAAGCGTGGCAGTTCGATATTTACGGCGATTTATTGAGCAACTATGAAAAATACCGAAGCCGTTTAGGATATACTGCGCCGTTGTGGAATGGAGAATGGGTATGGGATGAAGAAGATTCGGCTGCCCAAGACATCCAAGAAGTCAAGCAAGAGTTAGAAGAGTCGGATGTGGTATTGCTTAACGAAATGATCGATGAGATCAATAAGATTGACGAAGACGAAGAGGACGAAGAGATTACCGAAGAGGAATTGAGGGTATTACTTGGCAACGTTGAGGATGAAAACGAAGATGAAGAAAACGAATCCGAAGAAGTGGGAGAAGCAGAAGAACTACAATCGATTTTAGATGAAATTGAGGAAGAATTAGACGCATTCGATGAAATGGAAGATGAGATCACCGAGGAGGACTTAATGGAGATCATTGAAGAATTCAGCGAATTCAGCGATGACAGCGAAGGAGAGCAAGAAGAAAGCAATCAGAAAATCGCCGACGAGCTGCCAATTTGAAATCGATAGGGGGATGCTTTCATGATCGTCATTCTTGCAGAAAAACCCGACCAGGCACGAAAACTCGCATCACCGTTTCCACATACCAAAGGAAACGGTTTTCTTTCTATTCAGTCGTGTAAAGAATTTCCGAACGGGGCAACAGTGACCTGGGCAATTGGCCATCTAGTCGAGCTAAAAGAGCCAGAGGAATACCGTCCGGAATGGAAAAAATGGGACTTGGCCACTTTGCCGATTATTCCTGGGCAGTTTGAGTACAAAGTGTCGAAGGATAAAGCCAAACAGTTTCAAATCGTTAAGAAGCTGCTTAAAGAGGCTGATGAAATCATTATTGCGACCGATCCAGCCAGGGAAGGAGAAAATATCGCTCGTCTGCTTATCCTCATGGCCGGATGCTCGAAAAAACGGATTAAGCGCTTTTGGACATCATCTCTAACCGAAAATGCCATTCGAAAAGGGTTTGCTGAACTGAAAGACGGGAAAGAAACCATCCATTTGTTTCATGAAGCCCAGGCGAGACAGATCGCCGACTGGCTAGTAGGAATGAATGCTAGTCGGCTCTATACGCTGCTTCTTCAGCAAAAGGGCATCCGGGATGTATTTAGCGTCGGACGGGTGCAGACTCCCGTTTTGAAACTGATCTATGATCGCCAAAAAGAAATTGAACACTTTCGGCCGGAACCGTTTTATGAACTAGAGGGGCAGTTTACAGTTAAGAACGGAACATACCGGGGGAAACTGAACAAGCGTTTTTCGTCTCCCGATGAATTGTACGAAGCTGTCCGTCCCGACATCACGAAAGAGCAACAGACGTACCAAGCAGTGATTAAGAGCGTACGAATCAGCGAAAAACGAACACCAGCTCCGAAACTGCACAGTTTATCGACGCTGCAAAGCAAGCTCAACCGAACCAAAAAGTTCAGTCCAACGAAAGTATTGGAGCTTGTGCAATCTTTATACGAGAAAGGATATGTATCGTATCCTCGAACCGATTCGCAATATATCACCGAGGAAGAATACACCTACTTACAAAAGCATGTGGACCAATATCAACAGTGTCTAGGCATTCATGTTCCTATTCGTTCGCTTCAGCCTTCTAAACGCTATGTAAATCCAGAGAAAGTGAGCGATCACTACGCCATTATTCCAACAGAAAAAGTCCCTGACACTAAGGCGTTTGAAACTTTTTCGTCTGACGAAAAAGAAGTGTATTACGAAATCTTAAAAAGCGCCCTGGCTATGTTCATGACTGATTATGTTTATGACGAAACCGTCATCATTACTTCTGTTGGAAAACAAGAATTTGTCACTAAAGGACGAACAGAGAAAGAGATGGGATGGAAGGCTCTGTATCAAAACGAAAAAGACGAAGAAAGCGAAGGGGAACAAGTAGCTATTTTACCTGAAGTAAAAGAAGAAGAATCGGCTAAAGCCGATATTTCCGTTAAACAAGGGATGACTCAACCACCAAAGCCGTATACCCAAGGACAGCTTATTACACTAATGAAAACAGCCGGAAAGTACGTAGAAGATCAGGAGATGAAAGAAGCGCTGAATCAGGTTGAGGGGTTAGGAACCGAAGCCACAAGAGCAGCCATTATTGATACCTTGATTCAACGGCGACTAATCGAAGTAAAGAAAAACCAAGTGTTTGTGACGAAGAAAGGAGAAATCCTTTGCGAAGCAGTCAAAGGAACTATCCTATCCAAACCAGAAATGACGGCCAAATGGGAGCTTTTTTTGCAAGAAATCGGGAAAGGCAACCGATCGAAAGAGGTGTTTATCGAACAGGCGAAAAAGCTATGTTATGCACTGATTCAACAGGCTTCTCAGGATGTTGAACGTATCGATGCCAAACAGGCGCTTGAAGAGATCAAGAAGGAAAATACGATCGCTCCATGCCCTCGTTGTCAAAAAGGGTACATTGTCGATCGAAAGACATTCTACGGATGTACAGAGTATACCAACGGGTGTAAGCAGACATTTCCGAAGTCCATTTTAGGAAAAAACATCACTAAGACACACGTTAAGCAGCTTTGTGAAAAGGGAAAAACCAATAAGATCAAGGGATTCAAAGGGAAAAAGTCCTTTGACGCCTATTTGACACTCCAAAAAGGGGAAATCCAGTTCACATTCCAATAAACCAAGACCATTTGAAGAAAGGATGACCAATTATGTACGAGTACCACGAAATCCTGGGCAGCGAAAAGCCGATTTATCGCACTAAGCCGCCGGGTCTTAAGACCCTTTTTGAGATTCCTTCAGGAGAATTTCTCATTGATTATGAGATAGTAGGGTATCTGGAATATGAAGAGAACGGGAAAAAACTGTATGAGCCACTGTACGCCATAGTGAGGGATGAATCGTGAGTTATTACAAACAATCGAATGAATACAAAGAAAAGCTGAACAAAATCCAAAAAGAAGTCGATCAAGCCATTGAACGCCTTTTCAAGAACGGAGAGTTTCAACGATACTTGGAGGTGGTTGCGCGGTTTCCAAAGTACAGCCTTCACAATGTCATGATGATTTTATCACAGAAACCAAATGCCACGTTGGTTATGGGATACAAAGCGTGGCAGGAGCTTGGCAGACACGTTCAAAAAGGCGAAAAGGCCATTAAGATTTTTGCGCCGATCTTCGAGAAGAAGTTGCAACCCAAAATTGACCCTGAAACGAACGAGCCTGTCCGTGATGAAAAGGGGCGAACAGTGATGGAAAAGAAAGAAATTCTAAAAGGTTTTCGCTTTGTCAACGTCTTTGATATTAGCCAAACCCAAGGAAAAGAGCTGTTTGATATCCGAAAATTGATTCGTGAAGATTTAAAAGAAAGCGAGCACATTCAGTCGCTTTACAAGCATTTTCTGGCTCATTTGAATAAAAACAGAATTGAGGTGAAAGAAGAGGTATTGGACGACCCGAATACAAAGGGGTACTATGATCGAGCAAAGCACCTTATTCGTATTAATGCGTCTGTTGAAAATACTTCATTGAAATTCAAAACGCTCATTCACGAATACGCCCACGCTCAATTGCATCATAAAGACAGTGACATGCAAAACTTGCCTAGAGGACACAAAGAAGCACAAGCTGAAGCTGTTGCATTTATCGTCTCCAAATATTACGGATTGGACACAGAACCATACAGCGCTGGATATATTGCGACCTGGGCTAAAGACATTCAGTTGGCGAAACAGGCCATGAAAGAGATTCAGCATGTCGCCCAGGGCATTATCCAAGAAATTGACGAGTTGATGAAAGAACGAATCAAAGAATTGCGTCAGATACATGAGTCATCTAAAGATCAAGACAAAAACAATAAAAACGAAAAAGATAAAGAGATGCAGCTGCAACGTTAATAATGAGGTGATGAATATGGATAAGACAAAACCGTTCTGCAAAATGACCCCAGACGAATATTATGATTTTTTATGGAGTTACACGACCTTTGATAAAACAAGAGAGCAACTGATCGAAGACTTAGAAATTACGGAGGAAGAAGAAAAGTATCTTGACGAGGCCTTGAACTATTTAAAATCAAGGGTGGAAATCCATGAGAAAGAAGGACGTCCGAATCCTTCGTATGCTTTTTACTTAGTTGAGTATTTAGAAGAAGCTGTAGATGAAGGAGTACCAGAAGAAACAGTGAGAGAGATCGAAAAAGCGTTGGACGAAAACGATGAAGAAAAATTAGCCGACGCCATAAAGAAAGCGTGGGGAATCCGTGAATAAGAATGATTGGATGTCCATTCGTACAGGAGATATTGTGTTAGTGAGGGACTATCCCAATCCTCAATATAAAGAAGCACACGCCGCCCCTACGAAAACCCGTTTTGCTGTTGTGATCGGAAATTTCAGGGGCGGATACGCCACTCTTCCTGCCCACGCCATTGTTACTAAAGGAGGAAAAACAGAGCAGCCCTATTATCGATTAAAGGAAAACGAATTAAGAGTACCTGCCAATATTATTAGCGATCGATCTGATATTGCTTTAAAAGGGGTGATTAAAGCTCATCGTTTTCCCCTTATCCGAAAGGAACAAATGATATTAAAAGTTGGCAGCTTGCCCTTAGAAACGAAGATACAATTAATTGATATTCACGAAACGATCAGGAATCGCCCGATTCATGTTCTTGAAATGGAGAAAGAAAATCCTTATTATGCAAAATTCATGGGTTTTTTCAAAGAAGTCACACTGGCCGAGAAAATGCAGTTTATGCGAGATGATCGCGGGAATCATCAATACGAGTTTGTGAGAAACGAAGAATTTAGAGTGAAGGCGATTCAATTGTTGGAAAAGAGGAATCATTTACATATTCTATCCGTACAGTTAGAAGGAGATAAAGGCACTTTCACGCACACTTTTGCCACAAAGAAATCGTTGCAAGAAATTCGAGAAGACTGGAAAGAACCGAAGAAAGCCAAGGAATGGATTCGGGAGGATGTGAAATTTTATGCTTTATGGAAGAATCCGTTCTTGCAATTAAAACCTGACCCACAACCCCATCCCGATAAATATCAATCATTAGAGAAATTCCGAGAAAGATCAAGCGTACTAGAACGATAAGAGAGGTTCTTTCGCTATAAAAGCAATATTCTTTAGTCTTGTCCTGGCGCATTTTTAGGCCGTTGCATTTAAAAAAATGGAACAGGCTAAAAATGCGTTTTATTTTTTACCTCCTTCCCGAGGACGCTTCTTCCTTTGCCTCACCCCATTGTAATTTTTGCTTGTTAGGCGCATAAAGGACCTGTGCTCTTCGGACGGCTTGCGGGAAGCTTCATATATAACGAAAATTAAACTAATTGAAAAGGTTAAGAAATAATTTTCTATACTTTTATTGATTATTTAGAACATAGTTCTAAATAATATACTTCTATGTAAAAAAATCGTATGAACAAAGAAGAACTGATGATCGAAGAAAAGAAATTGTAGATTTAACGAATGAGCTGTATCGTGATGTTGTAGCGATATTGCTATGACCTGCGAGTCTCCGCACTTTCTCGATATCGTTGTTCGTCGCTTTTAACATCCACTTACAAAACGTATGCCGGAACATATGGGGCGTGAGCTTTTTATTCGGCAGGATGTAGCTTTCAATCATTCGCTGAATGCCCCTTAGTAAGAATTTCAGTGATCGTTGACTATAAAAGACATATGGAGATGCTGCAACATAAAGTTTCTTTTTTTTTTTTGCCATTCCCACTCGAAACTTCAACTAATCCTCTAGTTCGGCTAATAAAATCTTCCGAGATAGGTACTACTTTCATTATTTTGTTCACAATACGAATTCGTTTTAACTCGAGATTCAGGTCTGTTATTTTCAAATTGGAAATTTCTTCAACACATAGACATGCGTATGTACGAAGGTAAATGATCGCGTGGACGCATCGGTATTTATGTAGTGGGATTTTGGGGGATAAATCCAGTGAAAAAGTGGATAACTGGCTTGTATAATAGGGGTATCACTTGATATTTTGGGGGACGTGTTTTATGCCTACCTTTCAGTTTGGAACGACAGCGATTGAGTACACATTGCAGCAGGTGAAAGGGAAAGAAGATATCTCTATTGTTGTAGAGTGGATGGAGGGGGTTACAGTGGTAGCTCCCGATCATCTAGTTCAGGAAGAAATAAACCGAGTTTTGCGTAAGAAGGCAACGTGGATTTTAGATAAGTGGAACTCTTTGAATGAGATTAAGCGACCACCGGCTCCGTTAGAATTTGTTAGTGGGGAGAAATTACCGTATTTAGGGCGGTATTATCGAATTAAGGTGAAACAAAATCAAGATATCGATAAGGTAAAAGTGTTATTTCATCAAGGGAAATTTTATATTGAAACACCAACATCAGCCGATGATATAGAGCATGTGCCTATGATTCGTGAAGCATTAAAATCTTGGTATATCCAGCGGGCGCAGGTGAAAGCGGAAGAACGGGTGAAACGTTATGCACAGCGTCTAGGGGTAACGCCGGCGAAGCTTGCGGTAAAAGAGCAGAAGTTTCGCTGGGGAACGTGCACACCACAGGGAGCGATTTATTTGAATTGGCGTCTTTTTCTGGCCCCAATGCGCGTTGTTGATTATGTGATTGTGCATGAATTAGCCCATCTGCGTTACGCGGATCATTCGAAAAATTTTTGGAATCTGGTACGTTCGATTTTGCCGGATTATGAGGAACGTAAAGAATGGCTGCGTGTGAACGGCCCGACGCTAACGATATAGAAAAAAGCACCCATGAAGGGTGCTTTATTTTTTGTAATGGATTTCCGCCAGTTCAACGATTTGCTGAGCAAGTGGCTCGATTTTATCGGACGGGCATTTGCTTGTCCGGAGCTGGCGCTTGATTTTTTTACGCATTTCGCGTTTGACGTCTTCTTTGTTAACCCAGTCGATGACGACGAGGCCTTCGATATGTTCCACAATGATCTGGGTGATTTCTTTTAACCGTTCTTTCTCTTCTTCTTGATCGGTCCATTCCTTTTGCAACAATTGAAAAATCGGATAGGATTGCGGCGTCAGCCCTTCTTCTTCAATAGTTTTGGACTGGCCACGCATCTCCTCGATCAATTTTTCCAATTCAAATGCGAGCTGGGCGTCATTGATTCGCTTCTCTTTTCTTGCCTGAATGAGCTGTTCGAGTCGTTCCTTCAGCGATGTGTAATAGACCGGATTTTCGTTGATTTTCACTCGAATTTCATGGCGGATCGCGTGTTCCATTTCTGACGCTTTCGCTTGGTCAGTAGATAAATTTTTCACGTGAGCATCGAAATTTTTTTCTAGGATGCTGACTGGGCGATGAAGCGCTTTTATATCGGTTGCGTAGATGTGATCGTAAATGAGTTTCTTCACTTTTTCGCCGCAGTCAGAGATGTCCATTTGTTCATCTCGGAAGCGGTTGCGCGCGTATTGACGCACTTTCCCTAAAAATTTAAGGTCCTCATGATATGGCTTTGCTGCTGGATTTGGCATAATCATGTCCATGCTTTCCGCAAATCGCTTAAATGCCTGGTCAAATGCATGTCTCACGTCTTCTGGTTCTAAAACTTTCATGCACGCCTCAATGTCGTTGCGGTCAACATGATCAAAGAAACGCATGGCGGCACGATGCCGCGCCTGTAGTCGAGGTATTTCTGATTCAATGGATGTCAACGCCCCTTGTACATCCGTTGGGTTAAAAATCGCAAGTGCCTGTTTTAAGAACGCGGATACGCCGTAATAATCGACGATAAGGCCGTATGTCTTCTTGTCGTAGGTACGGTTCGTTCTCGCGATCGCCTGGAGCAAGTTATGTTCCTTTAGCGGTTTATCGAGGTACATCACTTGCTCAATTGGCGCGTCAAACCCCGTCAACAACATATCGCACACGATAATGAAAGCTAGCTTATCCTCATGTAGCGGCTTTTTAAAGCGTTCGATGTAATGTTTTTGCTGTTCTTTGGTTAAATGATATTTTTTAAGCCTTTCATCGTCGTTGTTGTTAGGAGATATGATAACTACCGATTCTGGTCCGTTTAGTTCATCGAGAATTTCTTTGTACAGCACAGCAGTTTCGCGGTTAATCGCGACAATTTGTGCTTTGAAGCCATTTGGTGCGATATGTTTCTCGTAATGTTCAATGATGTCAAGACAGATCCGGCGAATGCGCTGCGGCGCTCCGATAATTGCCTCCTCTGTCGCGTATTTCTTCTTGATCTGTTCCCGTTCCTCTTTGGAATAGTCTTGAAAGACGCGTTCAAAAATTGCGTCCATCGACTCGCCCTCAACCCGTAACTCCGGTAGGCGGCTTTCGTAATAGATCGGGACTGTCGCCCCGTCCTCAACGGCCTGTTGGATGGTGTATGTGTCAATGTACGTACCAAATGTTTGGACCGTACTACGGTCTTCTTTGTCAATTGGTGTCCCTGTAAATCCAATGTATACCGCATTTGGAAGAGATGCTCTCATATTCATCGCCAGTCCACCGTAATTGGTGCGGTGCGACTCATCGACGAGGACAAAGATATTGTCGGCGTCATTTAAAAGCAAATCTTCTCCGTCGTCAGCGTGATCTTGGAATTTTTGGATTGTCGTCATGATGGTCGCGCCTGTTGCGGTTCGTAATAATTCACGCAAATCTTTGACGCTTTCAGCACGTTGCGGATTCGGGAAACCGCAGCGACGGAACGTATTTGTGATTTGCTCGTCCAAATCGGTGCGGTCCGTCACGATGACGATGGACGGGTTGCGCAGTTCCTTGAGGCGCCGCAGTTTGACGGACAGGTAGAGCATCGTCAAGCTCTTTCCAGATCCTTGCGTCGCCCAGACGACGCCGCCCCGTTCCTTCGGTGTCTTGCCGGTTAAAATGCGTTCGACGGCCTTATTGGCGGCGCGGAATTGCTGGTAGCGACAGACTTTCTTAATCGTGCGGCCGCCTTCTGCCTCGTAGACGACAAAGTTTTGGATCATGTCCAGCAAATTCTTTTTCGGGAACATTCCCGCGACTAACACGTCTTGACGCGTCGGATTGTCGCCAATATCACTAGCTTTCAGCGGATACGGGTCTTTCCATTCCCCGAAGTGTCGCAGTCTTGCGCCAATAGATCCGAATTTGGCTTGTTCGTTACATGTCGCCACGACGACATGGTTGTAGTGGAAAAGGCGCTCCGCCTCCTGCTGGTAGCGAAGCAGCTGCTGGACCGCCTCGCTGATTGGATGCGGCTTCGTCGGGCTTTTGCATTCAATGACGACAAGCGGAAGCCCATTGACAAACAACACAACATCCGGAATGATCGTGTCCATCGGTCCACTGACTTTGAATTGATTCACCACTAAAAATTCATTGTTTTCGGGATGGTCAAAATCAATCAACTTGACCGTCTGGCTTTTCTTCCCTTTCCCAAGGTCTTGCTGGATGGACACATAGTTCACAACCATGTCGTAGAACTTCTCGTTAGCCTCCATGACGCTCGCGGCGTTGATATGCGTCACCATACGCACGACTTTATGGAGGTTGATGTCGTCAATCCATGGATTCAGGCGCTGGATCGCCTGTTTTAACCGTTTCTCTAACACGACATCCCGATGGGACATGCGCTTTGAATCGAGATCATGTCCTGGAATGTACGTATATCCTATTCCTTCTAATTGCTTGATTAATCGATGTTCAACTGGCCGTTCCTTTGCCCATTCGTAACTCACGACGACACCACCTCGTCATCCACCTTTACCCGGACCTTTCCGGTGAGGAGGGAGTGCATGAGTCCTTTTTTGATTATTTGAAGAGATTCTTTTTTCACTTTTTCGACCGACATCTTTTCGTCTACACTTGATAATATTTTTGCTATTTCGATTTGCTCTTCAATTGGAGGAACAGGGATTTTAAAATTTTCCAGTGCACTCTTTGAGATTTCCAAAAACGTACTACCAGATGCTAAAGCAATGAACTGGTCTTTGATTTTATCGATGAGATAATACAAATATTCATTGTGAAGAACATCTGGGTCACAAATAAAGGACTTAACCCCCTGATTCGTCGCCATCGGAACAGTATTTATACATCTTGGTCCTATGGTAGCACGACTTGTCATTAAAACACTTCCTACTGGAAGAAGATTAGCAGAACTATTTCTTAATGCCGACTCTGTAATCATTGATTGAGTTGTACTTATATACTTATTATCATTTGAAGTAATGTCCGTTGGGGTTGCCCAAGGAATTGTACCATTCTCCCAATACTCAGATATCTGCTTGCTCGGGGTTCCACCACTAACTACCTTGGCAACTTCTGATATATTTTTCACTTCCCACTCCTCCGGAATCTCGCCAATCTCCGTCTTTTTAAATTTCGTATGCCCAATTCCTTTGGTGAGGAGTTGCTGCATCAGTCCTTTTTTTACTTTTTCCGTTTGCTCGATGATGGCTTCTGTTTTTTCAATCGCCTCATCGACAGAGGAAAGGATGGCAGCGATTTTGCGTTGTTCTGGAACTGGAGGAATAGGTATTTTTAATTTAATCAATTCACTTTTTGACAGATTAAATCGTGTAGATCCTTGGGCTAGTGGGTATACCTCTCTTCTAAAAATAGGACCTCTAAAGTAATACCCGTAGAACTCTGGTATAGTTAAGTTTATATCATTAAATCTAAATCCGAAACAAAAGCTATTTAGATAAACATTTTTAATATCTTCAAGTAATACAGAACTAATTCCTACTTCATCAGGTGTTTCAGATGATGATGTATAAAAGTTTGTGTAAAGCATTTTGCTAGAACAAAAGAAAAAAGGTAGGGTATTCTCTGATTGGACCAAAAATCTTAGAGAAAGGAGTACCCTACCTATGTCTAAAAGAAGTATACCGAATGTCGACTGGGCAAATCAACTGGAAAGTGTCATTCGTCAGTTTGTGAAGGAAAAATTAGAGCTGATTATGCGGGAAGAAATCAAACATTTCCTCGAAATCGAACAGGCTGGAACGCCGAATATGAGAAACGGCTACTATCAGCGAAATCTAGATACGCAATATGGCCGGATTGAGGGTCTTTTGGTTCCAAGAGACCGAAACGGGGAATTTCAAACACAGTTGTTTGCCCCTTATCAACGCCACACCGGCTGGCTGGAGGAAGCCATCATTAGGATGTATCAAAGTGGCATGAGTACACGGGAAATTGGCAAGTTTATCGAACGAATTCTAGGAAATGCTTATTCTCCAGCGACGATCAGCCGTATTACCGATGTCGTGAAAGAAGACATCGAGAAATGGCACCATCGTCCACTATCCAAACGTTATTCTGTCTTATATTTGGACGGCTTGTACGTGAAACTTCGCCGCGATACGGTAGAGAAAGAAGTCATTTATGTGGTGTTAGGAGTGAATGAAGAAGGGTATCGAGAAATTCTGGATTTCTTCGTGGGAGGACAAGAAAGCGCCTATGGATGGCAGGAAATTCTTCAACACCTCTACCAAAGAGGCGTCAAGGAAGTGCTTCTTGGCGTCTTCGATGGCCTTCCGGGGCTGGAGGAAGCCTTTAAGGCGGTGTATCCGAAAGCCGATGTGCAGCGCTGTGTCGTGCACAAAGTCCGCAACACCCTCAGCCGTGTTCGGAAAAAAGACCAATTCGAAGTGGCCGAGGATCTCAAGCTGATTTATCGCGCGCCGAATAAGGAGATGGCGTTACAAATGTTTCAACAGTTTGAGTCGAAATGGTCCAGCAAATATCCAAGAGAAGTTCAATCTTGGGCCAATGAGTTGGATGTCCTCCTTACATTTATGGATTATCCAAGCAGTATTCGAAGTGTGATTTACACGACGAATGTCATCGAACGAACGATCAAAGAGATTCGGAAACGTCTAAAGCCGATGAACAGTTTGAGCAGTTTAGAAGCCGCGGAAAAAGTCGTGTATTTGACCATCCAAGATTTTAATGAGAAATGGGCAGGGCGAAAGTTAAGAGGATTTGCCGAAGCGCAGGAAGCCCTTCAACGAATGTTTGAAGAACGTTATTGTTAACCAAATATTGTAAATAACTCACATTTCGCACCCTCTCGACGAAAATCGGGAGGATTTTTTCGTTCCGATGTCGAATGAATCCTTGACACACAAGGAACGTAAAGGAGTTTTTCTCTTATGAACGTTCAAGTCAAAAAGGTCTATCTACGTTAAGTACCGAAAAGAAGTTTTTTAGTTTTGACATTAACTATTTGATGAGAAAGGATTGAATAATTTGTTGGATTGTGAATCCTTTCATCATCAGTAGATAGATACCAAGAGGGAAAGGGGGAGTGAAGGATGGCTAAGTTTGATGATTTTGATTTGGACATTGTTGTCAAAAAGCAAGACAACATTGTACAACCTAATTTAGCTTAAGGAAAATCGATTATTTAGAGAAAATATTTCTAGGGAGAGGAGATCGAATCATGAAGGAAAAAATTAAAATGGTTACTACTTTGATTGCTTTTATCTCATTAATTGTGGTAGGGGGAGTTAGCGCAGCGTCCTATGTTACCTATGCTACAGTTCTCCCGCGCTTTGGAGCTGACACGGAATTAGCGAGCGCAAATAAAGCGACGAACAGCCAAAGCAAAGTGGAAAATTCGGTCGTTGGACAAGGATATAAAGCGAATATGTGGATTCAGCAAGGCTCGAAGAAAGTGTCGGCAACCGCGCTGAATGTAACGGATAATGACACTCGCTATTTTACTGTAGATCAAAGTGCTGTTGGTAAAAAAGTTTCATTAGTTGCGGAAAATGCATCCTTCACTTATGTCACTGTTGATATTGCGGGTAAATTCTATCCTGATAAGTGATCGGCTCAAGCGGATATGATCAACTGCATTTTGGAGAGAGCCGTTTCCTTCGTCGAGCTATTCCCCTTCGCCACGAAGGTGGCGAAGGGGAATAGCCCCAAAAGATATAGGAGAGGATAGCATGTATGCAGAGTTATTAAAAATGGTCAAGAACAAGAATTTTTACATCGGCGCAGCGTGCCTGCTGTTTCTCGTCATTGGCGCCGTCGTGACGGGAGTGAAAGAATACAACGAACATGTGAAGTTGCTCCAACGAATCTATCATCACAATCAGAATGTTCTCGCCTTGACATCGCCCCACTTCGCATGGATTGGTCTAGGAGGCTATAGTTTTAACGTGCTTTCAGCCTTATACTACTTCCTTTTTCCATTATTGTTATCGATCCCATTAGCGGATTCGATTTATCGAGACCAAAGCAGTGGAAATCTTCATTACCAATTAACGCGAATGGGTAGAGGCGTATATTACCGGAGGAAATTTTTGTTTGCCTATATCAGCGCGTTTTTCTTATTTCTTCTTCCTCTTCTTCTTGGGGTTGTGCTCGTGAACCTTTTGACCAACCATTGGGATTATTCGAGTTTTTCGCATGCATACAGGCAGCTCATGGATGGGACGCTGCAGTTGCCAGATAATTCATTTGAGGGGGAAAAGAAAACGCTCTTTTCGTCTTTGCTTGCGATCTCGCCTTACTGGTACATATTCGTTTATTACGTGATCGGGGGGCTATTTGCCGGCGGTTATGTTTGCCTTGGTTTGGCGTTTTCGTTAGTGATGAAGAATCGATATTTGATCACGTTGTTGCCGCAAATCATTTATATGGTTTGTTGGGCGGTGTTGACGATCACGAACAAGTTGGGCTGGGACCCATTTAATTTCTTAGTTCCGTCACAACCAGTAGAAGGACTGTCTTATCATAAAATCGTCATCGTGTTCGCTCTCCAATTCATGATGGCCTTAGGGGTATTTTGGTATGGAGTGAAGAAGAATGAGGATGTTCTGTAAACAGAACTTCGATTTTGTCTGGCAAGATGTGCAGCTGCATCGAACCGTCATCAAAACGGTTCTTGGGGTTATGGCCTTGTTGATGATCGCAGCCACCCTTCCATGGGGATCGAGCACTATTGCGAAGTGGCATAGCCTAAAAGATTTTGTCTTGCTCTATCGGTATGAATTTTTTCATCTGCCTGCTTTTTTATTTCTTTTAGGTTCAACGCTTCAAACCAATATTTGGATTGTGCTAAGAAGATACCGCACTCGGGGACAGATCGGGATGCATAAAGCGCTATTGGTCATCGTTTTCGCGGGGCTTGTGTCTCTCGTTGTTGCCGTAGTAGGCGGATTATGTACAGCGTTTGTGAAATATGTGGTATATCCAAACATGAAGCACTACCATGCTGTTTTTTTATATGTGCCACACAGTGATGACAAAAGTTCATTCCTTTATTTTCTCTTCATGTACTTTTTTGTCACCACCATATTCGGATTGATTTTTGTGGCACTAACGGATCTTTGGGCGAAACGCTTTCTCAGCGTCATGACGGTCATGACGCTGGCCATATTGGATATGTTCACTGCCCGGGTGATTCCTTACGTATTCTACATAAGTGAAAGAGTCTCTCCAGTTTGGACAATGATTTTTTTAGCCTTGATCATCATGATGTTGATCAATATAGTTCGTTTTTCGTCAAACTATAAAAATTATTATGTTCAGGATGATCTCTTATGAAACCGATGTCTTTGGAGTTCACACTCATCAAGGTTGACTTGAAAAGGGTATGGATCACATGCATCCTATTTCCGTTGTTAGGAACGATGATGTCTATCCGATCAGAGGCGTTTTCTTCCAAACACCTATCCGAGTCGCTCGTTCGTTTATTTGGGTCGGTGACGATATCGAATTGGATGTATTGGTTGATGTTTTGTTTCGGATATGTCGTGTTGCTCCAAATCATTTGGAAAACAAGAGATAAATCTTTTGAATATAAACTATGGATCTTGTTGCGGGATACGACGTCGTACACGATGGCCAGGCTGCTGGTTGGCGTTCTGTTTACATTGGTGTATGTGTTGACGGCGTTTTTGATCGCCAGCGTTTTCGGTCTCTGTGTGTCGCATATGGCTTTTTCGTTTGACCGTTCACTAGTGCTCATGTTCGTTTGCATCGCAGTGAATTTGTATTGGCATGCCAGCGTGTGGATGTTGTTGAAGGTGCATGCGACGAATCACCTGGCGAATGTCATCATTCTCGCTTTGTTTTTTGTAGGCGTAAAGAGGCCGATGGCTTTTGTTCCTTTGTACTACAGCATGGTGGATCTCTTGCGGGGCGGCCCTATGTTGTGGTCGGCTCTGTTCGTGGAGCTCTTGTTGATCGGTGTGTTCGGGTATCTGACGATAAAGAGAGTGAAGAACGCGGATTATATCTAGGAGGTTTGCGATATGAATGCGATCGTCTTGTCCAATGTTTCAAAAACGATAAAAGGGAGAGAAGTTTTGCGCAATATCAACTTAGAGTTGGAGAGAGGAAAGATTTATGGATTCGTCGGGCCGAACGGATCTGGGAAAACGATGTTATTCCGAGTCATAAGCGGACTTGTGAAGCCGTCCAGCGGCACGGTAGCAGTATTTGGCCAGACGTTGCATAAAGACGTATCGTTTCCGAGCGATATCGCAGTTTTGTTGGAAAAACCAGGTTTCCTTGAACAATACTCAGGATTCGATAATTTAAATTTTTTAGCCATGATTCAGAAAAAAATCGGAGAGAGTGAGGTGAAAGAGGCGATCGAGAGAGTGGGATTGGATCCGCATGATAAAAGGCCGGTGAAGGCGTATTCTCTCGGAATGAGACAAAGACTGGCCATCGCGCAGTGCATTATGGAGAAGCCGCAACTTATATTGCTCGATGAACCAATGAATGGCCTGGATGAAAAATCTGTAGACAAGGTGTATGAGATTATCAGGGAAGAAAACAAAAGGGGCTGCACGATTTTATTGACGTCTCACAACAAGGTGGACATACAGTCATTATGTCACCAAGTGTATTCGATGAATGAAGGGGCGATTACTGGTATGACCCATATGACTGTAGGATGATCTATAATGCGCGTTATGTAAAAATTCGCGAGGGGTGCGATCATCTTGAACAAGCAACTGTACGAAGTGCCGCTCCGGTGTTCATTGGACAATCATGGAACGGGAGACGAGTTTGGAGCAGCTGGCTTCGATTCAGTTTCGCCAACCGTCGATTACGATTCGGACCTTGTCTGCGGACAAAGCGTATGGCACCACCGAGTATCTGGAAGCGCTCTTCGTTCAAGGCATCACACCGCTCGTGCCGTTGCGCCGCAAGGAGATGGAGGAGATTCCAACCTGGAAGCGCCGGGCGAAGGATCCCGCTCAGGAAGCAAAGCGCCAGGCGAAAGTCCGAGACGTTCAGATTCGCAATCAAGCGAGGCTCATTCAGCAACAGGGCGGCTATCGATCCATTCAAGCCCTTCGCACGCGTTGTGAGCATGTGTTCGCCGAAGGGAAGGAATGTCACGGGCTGGACCGGGCCCGAAGCCGGGGCCTTTACGCCATGGAAGAACAGGCGCTGTTGACCGCCGTCGTGCAAAATCTGAAGCGATTGTGCCGGTTTCGAAAAAAACGAGGGAGGACCGGCTCTTTGGCGTGCGCAAAACCGGAATTGGGAGCAGGAAGTCCTGCTCGTCTTCCCATCCTTTGGCGCCAAACGGCGGGGAGAATGGCCTCCAAAATTCGACATGTGGGAAGTCTATGCCCCATTAATTCACCGGCCTTTTAGGGGATTCATTGTTAGTGACAGCGATGTTGAACCGGTTTGCACAATTGGATTAAGAAGATCATTGAAGATCAAGGGAAAATTTAAAGCCAGAGGAGAAATTCAATGAGAATACGCAAATGTTCTAGAGCGGTGATAGTGAATGAATTTAATAAAATTCTTCTTCAAAAGTTTGAATTTAAAGATGTTGTAGGAAACAAAGTGTTATGGGTAACTCCGGGCGGTGGTGTTAAGGAGAATGAAACTCCAGTAGAAGCATTAAAAAGAGAATTAAACGAAGAACTTGGCATTGTTGTTGATATTCATGACAAACCAATATTTGAAATGGATGTATTAATTGAAGGGAAAAAGGGTCCTTTTATAAGTCGTGAGATTTATTATAAAATTGCTATTCAATCTGACACAATATTGTCTATCGAAAATATGACTAAAAATGAGAAAGATACATTTATAGAATTAAAGTGGTGGAGCAAGGAAGAGTTGCAGAAAATAGAAAACTTTGCGCCGCGTGAAATATTGAACTATTTTTAGTAAATGAGAAATTAGAGATGCCGAAAGGAAATATTTACACAGGGAGCCTTCACCACAACAAAGGCAGGATTAATAAACTCTTACAATATCTGCTCTATGTGCAGATTTTTTCTGGATATTAATGCAAACGATGATTTAAAATTCTTCAATTTCAACGAAACGAAATTTCTCATTATGAACGTTGTAATTAAGCAACTGGGCAGGATAAACTCCTGCTTTTTCTTTTCAGAATCACCTTTGATATTAAAGGTAATGACGATGTAACCCGAGTTCGACAGTAGCTATGCAAACAAAATGCCTCTGATCCCTTGATACAAAAGGGCCCAGAGGCATTGGGCATACTTTGGGCATGTATCTAAGTGAGAGGATGGATGCCAAGAATCTTCAATTGGCACAAGTATTTTCCGTAGGACAGATGGGAACGCAGTCCGTCGGCTTAAAAATAGCTGGGCAATGGAAACCCAGCCAATGGAAACCCAGCGATGCTGCTCACGTAAAACGCATTGCCCTTAAAACACCCATCAATGATTTTCAATGAATCCTTCACCGTTTTGTCGTTTTGTTCCCCTTCCCACATACAGTGAGATTAAAACTTCGGCAACGCCTCCACGGCATCCGCCAAATCACTATAGCTGTCTTTTAAGTATCGGGACGTCGTGGCGATATTACTGTGACCCGCAAGTCTCCGCACTTTCTCAATATCGTTGTTCGTCGCTTTTAACATCCATTTACAAAACGTATGACGAAACATGTGCGGTGTCAGCTTCTTGCCCGGCAGGCTGTAGCCCTCGACCATCCGCTGAATGCCCCTTACCGAAAACTTCGGAGAACGCTGGCTGTAAAAAACGTATGGCGATTCGGCCACATGCGGTTTCTTTTTCGCCATTTCCGCGCGAAACTTAAGCCAATCCTCAAGTTCTGCCAGTAAGATATTCGAGATCGGTACCGTCCGAACCTTCATCCCCTTTCCCACGATCCGAATTCGCTTCATCTCTAAATCTAAGTCCGTTAATTTTAAATTGGATAACTCCTCTACTCGCAATCCTGCATAGGTAAGCAGGTACACCACTGCACGGTCCCGGCGATATTTCTCTTCAGGATCGACTCCCCGGCTTTGCACCGGTTTTTTCCGCATCCGATGCAATAAGTCCTCGAATTCTTCTTCCGTGAGCCACATAATCTTTTCGTTCTCTTCATCGGCCGATTTTAAATCCTGGATGTCTTTCATTGGGTTCTGTTCGAGCTTATGATGTTCGACCGCCCACGAATAAAAGCTTCGCAACGAATTGAGCCGGCGATTGATGGTGGAGATGGCCAACGGTTTCCCTTCGGCCGGATTCAACATTTGCTGAATCCATTTGCGAATGTCGGCCGACGTGACGTAATCGCCTGGACGAAGATGCAAGTCTTTCAAAAACTGATTCACGTCATTGAGATAGGAGATCACGGTGTTAGGAGAAAATCCCTTCTCTTGCAAATATGTTTCATATTCGTGCAGCATCTTTTCCATCCTTTCACTTATACGACGAGTTTAAAAGGGTTCGAAGAGCAAAAAATCGATTGAAAAAATAACATTATATGACGAGTATATCATAAAAAAGAATCAATTGTTAGACATATAATGTGTATTATATGTCTAGTTAAATAATAAAAAATATCATTTATTAACAGAATTCTCCTTTAACTTAATAGTTTACAATAATACCATTTCGTTAAAGTCAATGGAAATCCTTTACATTTAATTACAAAAATAACCGCAAATTTCAACAAAAAAGGATATATAATGTTATTCAATTAGTTAGTCTTTGTACATTTGCTTTTTTAATGATGATGTATAAAATTTTGTGTAAAGCATTTTACTAGATCAAAATAAAAAAGGTAGGGTATTCTCTGATTGAACCCAAACATTCCAGAGAAAGGAGAACCCTACCTATGTCTAAAAGTATACCGAATGTCGACTGGGCAAATCAACTGGAAAGTGTCATTCGTCAGTTTGTAAAGGAAAAATTAGAACTGATCATGCGGGAAGAAATCAAGAATTTCCTCGAAATAGAACAGGCCGGAACATCAAATATGAGAAACGGCTACTATCAACGAAATCTAGATACGCAATATGGCCGGATTGAAGGTCTTTTGGTCCCTAGAGACCGAAACGGAGAATTTCAAACACAGTTGTTTGCCCCTTACCAACGGCACACCGGCTGGCTGGAGGAAGCAATCATTAGGATGTACCAAAGTGGCATGAGTACACGGGAAATTGGCAAGTTTATCGAACGAATTCTAGGAAGCACCTATTCTCCTGCGACGATCAGCCGTATTACCGATGTCGTGAAGGAAGACATCGAGAAATGGCACACTCGTCCACTGCACAAGCGTTATTCCGTCTTATATTTGGATGGTTTATACGTAAAACTTCGTCGCGAAACCGTGGAGAAAGAAGTCATTTATGTGGTGTTAGGGGTGAACGAAGAAGGATATCGCGAAATTCTTGATTTCTTTGTGGGAGGACAAGAAAGCGCCTATGTATGGCAGGAAATTCTTCAACACCTCTACCAAAGAGGCGCCAAGGAAGTGCTTCTGGGCATATTCGATGGACTACCAGGGTTGGAGGAAGCCTTTAAGGCGGTTTATCCGAAAGCCGATGTGCAGCGTTGTGTCGTTCACAAA
The DNA here is from genome assembly GCF_011761475.1 of Saccharococcus thermophilus. Taxonomy (NCBI): domain Bacteria; kingdom Bacillati; phylum Bacillota; class Bacilli; order Caryophanales; family Anoxybacillaceae; genus Saccharococcus; species Saccharococcus thermophilus. Next base: position 23,193 of record NZ_JAASRS010000003.1, on the reverse strand, counting down.
GTCCGTAACACGCTCCATCGTGTTCGGAAAAAAGACCAATTTGAAGTGGCCGAGGATCTCAGGCTGATTTATCGCGCGCCGAATAAGGAGATGGCGTTACAGATGTTTCAACAGTTTGAGTCGAAATGGTCAAGCAAGTATCCGAGAGAAGTTCAATCTTGGGCCAATGAGTTGGATGTCCTCCTTACATTTATGGATTATCCAAGCAGTATTCGAAGTGTGATTTACACGACGAATGCCATTGAACGAACGATCAAGGAGATTCGGAAACGTCTAAAGCCGATGAACAGTTTGAATAGTTTAGAAGCCGCTGAAAAAATCGTATATTTGACCATTCAAGATTTTAATGAGAAATGGGCAGGGCGAAAGTTGCGAGGATTTGCCGAAGCACAGGAAGCCCTCGAGCGAATGTTTGAAGAACGTTATCATTAACCAAATACTGTAAATAAACAAAATAGGGGGATTCTCCCTTTCCACACAGGAGACTGAATATTCAGTCTCCTGTGTGGAGGAAACTAGTTCCCTATTCATTCCAAATCCATTTCAGAGAAACCCTACCCCCATTATATTACACAAAATTCTTGACGGTACCTTTTTAACTTGCTCCACTTTTTTACTTTGAAAATAAAAGAACCCTAATAAGAGCGTAAATGCTCATTATTGGGGTTCTACTTCAATTTATTACGTATCATACTATAAAATGTTAGTGATAGTCTGTAATATATCATTTACTGATGTTTTATTTGATATTAGACGGTCTCATTCGTAAGTAATCATTTTACTTTTCGTGTTATAGCTGTCATCAACGGTGATAAAATGGTTCTCCCGCAATTTTGGTGAACGCCTCTCGTGGTCATTATAGTAATAAACTATTACTATGGGAGGTTTTATTTTGGAGCTGCAAACATTCTATAAGGATTGGAAGTTGCTGTTTTATTCTGTTGATCATTCGTGCGTAAAGTTGTATATCCAATCTCAACAAAAATCTAATTTTTGTCCATCATGTAACATGCCTTCTTCCCGTGTTCACAGTCGATACTGGCGTGTGATTCAGGATATAACTATTTTATCGTTACAAGTTTTTCTGCATGTGTCAAGGCCGATTATTTTTTCCCAAAAATCGCCGGTTTAAAATTCCCCAGAAGGACCTTTCATTGATCCTTCTGTTTTTCTTGTTGGATCCTCTTTTCTTTTTTCTTCAGTTGCCGCAATCATTTTCTTCGTTTCCTGAACTTCTCGTAATGACTGAATTAAGGTTTCATCACGTTTGTTCAATCGCTCTTCAATATACTGTTGTTGCTGATCGAGTCGCTTCAGTAACTCTTGGTTAAAGGCTTCTTGTTGCTTGATGTGCTTCAATAATTTTGAAATGAGATCATCTGAATGGGGAAACGAACGATTTTCGTTTGGTTGTTCAGCTGGAACGTGACCCGTTCCGTCTTCGAACGCCCCTTTCCCAAACCGGTCAACGACAACGATTGCGGCGTTCTCTAACTGCATGTTGTGCTGTTGAACAAGGGTTTGGAAGTGTCTAAGACAGACGAGATCGCTTTCAATAAATAGTCGCTGTTCTCGCTCATTTTTGATGAAGGTATAACCGTTCTTTTCCAAAGCTAGGCACCATTTTCGTAAGGTGCTATCACCAATCCCTAAGGTATGGCTCACTTCTTTTGTACTGTAAGCTCGTTCTTGCGATTCCATTTATTCAACCTCCTCATGGACAACCGTTTTGAGTGGGATGAGACGGGATGTAGAGCGTTCATTTATCCGTTTTAGAAGCATTCGACGGACAGGAGTGACTTACCTGTTTCATAAGGATAAAAAGGTCCAAGAGGACTGCATAAAATCCCCCTTTTTTATGCAAGATTCAGCGTTTCAGAAAGGGGGAAAACCCTTGATCCATCAACGATGTATAAAATCCTGCATAAACGAGTCCAAACGAAAAACCGCCGATTCCTTGTGGGGCAAGGGATGGGCGGTTTTGGTGACTTCCTATCATTGAAATTATGTTAACTAGATTTGTATAGAGTATTCATATATTGTTTAAGAAAAAACTCCATGTTGAATTTAATGAATTTTTATCTTAAGAGAGCATAGTTTATTATCAAGAACAAGTATATAGGGGTGATGTGATTGAAAAGAAAATCAATTATTGTCCTCTTAATTGCCATTCCTCTTATTATCGGTGCGATAGTCATTTTGAATTTTAATCATGAAACTGAACAGGAGTTGCAAGAAAGAGTAAGATTAGCGATGGAAAAAGTTAAGGAAAACCCAGCTGTTCTTAATCAGATTGATAATCAATTAAAATCAAAAGGCTATAAAATTGCCGAAGGGGCAAGCCTCGAATTTAATAGGGATGATGATTTAGCTGTTTTAATTAAAATTTCACAGAAAGAAAATGATGAAAATTATTATGAAACAGAAAAAGAAATAAAAAACATTGTGAATAAGATATTAAAGAATAGTAACTTAGCTGATCTAAATCTATCAGTTAGGGTCGAAGCAACAGAGTTTTAAAAATAAGGGAAATCCCCATAGATTAAAGGATTCCCTCGAACTTTTTTAAGTTCCTCAACTAGTCGTAAAATTCAATTACAACATCGTCATATGGTTGTAATGATCCATCAAATTCAAATCTTAATTCTGCTTTACCATTTGATCCGTCTGTAAACCCTCGAGTGCTGAATACATATTCTCCATTTGCATTACCATTTATAATTCTATACCCGTGGTGCTAGATAAAATCAGACAAGCATAAAAATAGCCCTTGCATGAGGATCTCCTTAAAATGAAAGTGCAACCAAACATCAAAAGGAGAAGTTCCCATGCAAGAGCACTTTCATTTTACAACAGATCGTGTCAAACTTCAAAAACAATATGCATCGATTTTGCTTTTTGTATCGGCTCAACTATCGAGTATCCAGATTCATCTTCAACGTCGAAATCGTCATTTGTTGAAACAGAAAGACGAAGTCATCATCACCATCCATGTCCTTGGAAAGTTGTTGGGCTTCACTTCCGAACGGGCTTGGCACCGGTTTGTGATTGGGAATTTGTTTCCCAAGGCCTTGTTCCCTGAGCGTTCTCGGTACAACCGTCGCTGCCGAGCGCTTAGCTTTGCGATCAAGTGGATTCGACACCAGTTGGCCAAGCGCGGGCAACACCATGCGTATGCGGTCGTGGACAGCTTGCCGATCGAGCTGTGTCATTCAGCTCGAATGCATCGCGTCAAACGATTCCGTGGAATTGCCGATATTGGCTATTGTGCTTCCAAAAGGATCACTTTCTATGGGTTGAAACTTCACCTGCAGGTCACCGACCAAGGGCTTCCGATGGGATATGTTGTCACCGAAGCGTCTTGTCACGACCGGGTGGCCGCTGAAACCGTCATGACGCAAATTCCACATCCGTATAACCTCGGTGACAAAGGGTATATCAGCCAAAAGCTGCAAAAGAAGCTGTACGAAGAGCACCGGGTCGCTTTTTGGACGCCCGTTCGAAAAAATCAGCGAATTCGCCAATCGGACGCATGGAAACAGTGGATGAAGCGAAAACGTAAAGTGGTGGAAACCGTGTTTTCGATTTTAGTCGATTCGTATCGGATCACCGAGATTCGAGCGAACTCGGTTTCTGGATTTGAAACGGCGCTGGATGGTATTTTACTGGCTTACTCCCTTGTTGTTCTTGGGCTAGTTGAGTGTTAAAACTCAACTAGCACCACGGGTATAATTCTATATATATATATATGCTCATTGAAAAGTTAACCTTCGTATAAGTGGTTCCCACTCCGGTTATACTGCTCCTAAGGAAAAGCATGGAAAAGGAGCGGAATTCTGCATGAAACGTCTCAAAATCACCAACGATCACGGATGGACACCTCGGACACTTCGCAAACAGGAACGGAAAATCAAAAACACCCTTCTTCGCCAACGGGTGATGGCGGTTCGCCTGGTCATGGAAGGCTATTTGGGCAAAGAGGTGGCCTCCATGGTCAACGTGTGCCGACAAACCGTTTCCCATTATGTGTCGCTGTTCAACGAAGGCGGTCTGGAGCTCTTGCTTCATCGGGATTTCGCCCCCGGGCGGGAGCCGTTTCTCACCGAAGAACAGCAGGAAGAGATCAAACAGCTTGTGTTGACCACCACTCCCGTAGAACTGGGCTGGGACGTCGCTTCGGCGTGGAACACCAAACTCCTGCAATCCTATGTCGAAAAGCACTTCGGTGTTTGCATTTCCCGCGAAGCGTTGCGAAAACTCCTGCACCGCAAAGGGCTGTCGTGGACACGGCCGACCTACACATTGGCCAAAGGCGATCCGGATCGACAAAAGAATTTTGAGAAACAGATCGACTTCATAAAAAAAACTTAATGGATCCTGATTCGGTCTTGTTGTACCTTGATGAAACACATATCCGCTCTTACCATGTCTTGCGGTCCACATGGTCGGCAGTCGGCCGCCAAAAACAAGTGCCGACGTTCGGCCATCATGCCCACGTATCGCTGTTTGGCGCGGTCAACATCCACGATGGCGAAACGGTGCTTCATCAAACGACCGCTGCCAATGCCGCGACGTTCTTGGATTTCTTGAGAATGCTCAAAGAGCGCTATCCGGACCGTCTCATGGTCTTGGTGTTGGATAACGCCCGCATTCACCATGCCAAAATGGTCAAGGAGTTTTTGCGGGAAGAAGGGCAGTGTTTTCACTTTATTTGCCTTCCTCCCTATTCGCCACAGCTGAACCCGATCGAACGCTTATGGAAATGGCTGAAAGATACGGTGATTGCCAATGTATTTCACAAGGATCGCAACGATATCATTCAAGCCATTACTCGGTTTGTCAACTACATCCACGAACGTCCGGAGGAAGTGCTGCAGCGCTTAGGGTGTGCAGGATGACTGAGAAGTTAACTCTTCATGTTGCATGTATATAGATGGAGTACTCTTCAAACTTGTAAGAGTACTCCTAATCTTTTTTATAAAAAACAGCAAGCATGAATCGATAATAAGCAAAAGGAGTTAATTTTATTTTTTTGACATTAGACGCAAGAAAAATTTAATGGAAAGCATACGCTTCAACACCCGCAAAAATAAAATGAGGGCATAGACGATCTGATTCACTCCTTTTGAATAATGCCTCTTGCAACATACCAAGAACTCTTTATAAAAATAAAATTTCATAAATATAATAAATTTTTAATGAAAGATATTTTTACCTAAAAATTACTCGAATCAATAAAGTTAGTTAACTGTAGATGAGCAAATTCGCTAACATAAATTTACAACCAAACAAAAAAAGAGACATGAACCCGATTCCTTGATTAGAATAGATGTGTCACCAAAACTATTCACAAGGAGGTTCATGTCTCATGAATAGATTAGCACATCATCAAGGAATCCACAAGTTTTTCACGATGTTGGGGTTGGCCCTTTATTTTTCAAAACCTGTCATGAAGCATCTCGTTCATATCGTGGATGCGCTGACCACCAAAGGATTTGCGGGAACATTGACCGATCTTCATCATTGGAGCTTTCATCCGAACCACCGCACGACACTCAGCCATTTTTTCACGAAAAGCCCTTGGGATGAAGAGACGCTGCTTCGCAAACTTCAACAGTGGATGCTTCGTCGTGTCGAACGCATCGCCAAACAGGAGAGTCAACCCCTTTTTGTTTCGATCGATGATACGATTTGCCAAAAAACCAAGCCTTCGTCACAGGCAACGCACGCCATTCAAGGGTGTGATTGGCACTATTCTCACACAGAGAAAAAGTCGATCTGGGGACATTCTCTCGTTTGGCTCATGGTTCATACGATGACCCAGGCTTTTCCCTTTGCGTTCCGCCTCTACGACAAGGCGGCTGGGAAAAGCAAGGGGGAACTCGCGATCGAGATGCTTTCTTCTTTGGATGTACACCGTCCTGTTTATGTGCTGATGGACTCTTGGTATCCATCGCAAACGCTCGTGGAAGCTTGTCTGAAAAAGGGATTCCACGTAATCGCAATGCTCAAGGCCAATCGGCTTCTTTATCCAAAAGGCATTGCGGTTCAGGTGAGGGAGTTTGCCCGCTACATCGAACCGAAAGACACTCACCTCGTCACGGTGGGAGAAGAGCGTTATCGGGTTTATCGCTACGAAGGCTCTCTCAAAGGTCTCGATGATGCCGTGGTGCTGCTCGCTTGGAAAGCCGATCAGCCGATGACATCGGAACATCTTCACTGCGTCTTGAGCACCGACCGGGATCTAAGCGATGAAGAGATCTTGCGCTACTATGCCCAGCGTTGGTCGATCGAATGTTTTTTCCGTCAAGCGAAAGACCAGCTGAAACTCGATGGATACCGCGTTCGCGGACGTCGGGCGGTGAAACGCTACTGGATCTTGGTGCAGCTTGCTTACGTGTACAGCATGTTCGAGTCGAACAGCGATTTTTCTGATGGGCTCGATCTTCTGCGCAAGAGAAAAGGACATAGCCTCGTGGAGTTCATTTACCGTGCAGCGAAACAAAATATTCCCATTGATACCGTGAAAAAACAGCTCCACGTGGCATAAGGGGTACCCTGTTTGTCTCTTTTACATGGTAATTATTGTAATTAAAATTGCTCAACTACAGTCATTAAGTATATTTTTTTACACTATATTATATTTTTATCACTACATGATAATAAAGTGCGTACTTCTCAATAAGTTTTATACACATTATACTAGCATCTGTAAACAATCACGAGTACTGGAGGGAGCAGCATGAATCGTTTTACTATTCCTCGCGATATTTATTTTGGAGAGAATGCTCTCGATGTTTTAAAAACACTGGAAGGAACAAAAGCTGCCCTCGTCATTGGCGGCAGCTCCGTCAAGAAAAACGGAAATCTTGATAAAATTCAGCAACTTCTTTCAGAGGCCAATATAGAAACAAAAGTGATTGATGGAATTACGACAGAACCAACAACCCAAATGGTAAAAAAAGGAGTGCGCATTCTTAATGATTTTCAGCCAGATTGGGTGATCGGGATTGGCGGCGGGTCAGTAATGGATGCGGCAAAAGCGATGTGGTTGTTCTACGAACATCCAGAATTGACATTTGAAGAAGCGACACGTCCATTTAGCCTGCCACGCTTACGCACAAGGGCAAAGTTCGTGGGGATCCCAACGACAAGCGGAAGTGCATCAGAAATATCCAATTTATCGGTTATTACTGATGCAGAAACAGGGGTCAAATATCCACTGGCTGATTTTGAACTGACGCCAGACATGGCGATTATTGATCCGATTATGGTCCAATCCATGCCGAAGCACGTTACAGCCTACAGCGGGATGGACGCAATCACACATAGTATTGAAGCATACGTAGCAAAGCCTCGTACGATTTTCACAGATTCCTTGGCTATTGAAGCAGCTCAAGTACTGAAAGAAAATCTTCTTGCTTCTTACCACGGAGATGCTAAAGCCCGCGAACAAGTTCATTACGCTCAGGCGATGGCTGGAATGGCATTTGCTAACGCGGTGCTAGGAAATGTGCACAGTCTTTCACACAAAAGCGGCCCAATATTTAACATTCCGCATGGATGTGCCAATGCGATTTATTTACCATATGTAATCCAATTTAATCGCACGGTAGTCGAGGAACGTTATGCAGCAATTGCCAAACGGCTCGGTCTGAATGGGGAAAACAACAAAGAATTGGTGGATTCACTCATTGCTTGGATTCGTGACTTGAATAATAAGATGAATATTCCAAATACACTTCAAGAATACGGAGTGTCCGAAGAAACGTTCACCGCACACGTGGATGAAATGGCGGCCAATGCCGTAAAAGATCCTTGTACAAGCACAAATCCGCGTGAAACTTCTGTAGAAGAAATGAAAAAATTATATATCGCAGCGTTTTATGGTCTAGATGTCGACTTCTAAACAAATAAAAAAAAGCAAAGCCTGTCACTAACATTCTTACCAGCGATAAAAAGATCGGATTCCATTGAATCTGATCTTTTTATCCCACCGTTTGCTTTTATATTTATATTACCATACTGTAGTTGAGCAATTTTAATTACAATAATTACCATGTAAAAGAGACAAACAGGGTACCCCTTATGCCACGTGGAGCTGTTTTTTCACGGTATCAATGGGAATATTTTGTTTCGCTGCACGGTAAATGAACTCCACGAGGCTATGTCCTTTTCTCTTGCGCAGAAGATCGAGCCCATCAGAAAAATCGCTGTTCGACTCGAACATGCTGTACACGTAAGCAAGCTGCACCAAGATCCAGTAGCGTTTCACCGCCCGACGTCCGCGAACGCGGTATCCATCGAGTTTCAGCTGGTCTTTCGCTTGACGGAAAAAACATTCGATCGACCAACGCTGGGCATAGTAGCGCAAGATCTCTTCATCGCTTAGATCCCGGTCGGTGCTCAAGACGCAGTGAAGATGTTCCGATGTCATCGGCTGATCGGCTTTCCAAGCGAGCAGCACCACGGCATCATCGAGACCTTTGAGAGAGCCTTCGTAGCGATAAACCCGATAACGCTCTTCTCCCACCGTGACGAGGTGAGTGTCTTTCGGTTCGATGTAGCGGGCAAACTCCCTCACCTGAACCGCAATGCCTTTTGGATAAAGAAGCCGATTGGCCTTGAGCATTGCGATTACGTGGAATCCCTTTTTCAGACAAGCTTCCACGAGCGTTTGCGATGGATACCAAGAGTCCATCAGCACATAAACAGGACGGTGTACATCCAAAGAAGAAAGCATCTCGATCGCGAGTTCCCCCTTGCTTTTCCCAGCCGCCTTGTCGTAGAGGCGGAACGCAAAGGGAAAAGCCTGGGTCATCGTATGAACCATGAGCCAAACGAGAGAATGTCCCCAGATCGACTTTTTCTCTGTGTGAGAATAGTGCCAATCACACCCTTGAATGGCGTGCGTTGCCTGTGACGAAGGCTTGGTTTTTTGGCAAATCGTATCATCGATCGAAACAAAAAGGGGTTGACTCTCCTGTTTGGCGATGCGTTCGACACGACGAAGCATCCACTGTTGAAGTTTGCGAAGCAGCGTCTCTTCATCCCAAGGGCTTTTCGTGAAAAAATGGCTGAGTGTCGTGCGGTGGTTCGGATGAAAGCTCCAATGATGAAGATCGGTCAATGTTCCCGCAAATCCTTTGGTGGTCAGCGCATCCACGATATGAACGAGATGCTTCATGACAGGTTTTGAAAAATAAAGGGCCAACCCCAACATCGTGAAAAACTTGTGGATTCCTTGATGATGTGCTAATCTATTCATGAGACATGAACCTCCTTGTGAATAGTTTTGGTGACACATCTATTCTAATCAAGGAATCGGGTTCATGTCTCTTTTTTTGTTTGGTTGTAAATTTATGTTAGCGAATTTGCTCATCTACAGTTATTGTATAGTTTTTCGATGATTAACAACCTTCCTTCTTGGAGAGGAATCATCTTTCAAAAATATCAACTAAAAAAAGCGATTTTGGATCATGCAAAAAAAAATAACTTCAAAATCAAAGAAGAGGATCTGAATGTGAAGGAACATCGAATTCCGCAAAAGGACAAATTTATTCCAACCCTTGTCGATTTTGACAGGGAAAAAATCATTTATGATCCGATTGAGATTAACGAAGACAGTATGATCGATGAAAGCTCTATCTTCGAATAGAGCTTATCCTGCTATGCGAAAAAATCGAAGACAATAAAAAAGATCGGGGATCTATGCACGTCATAGAGCCCTTTTTATTTTTTTGCGTTTTTTTGGCCAAATTAGGCCTGTTTTTTCTCGGTCAAAGGGTTTGTTATTCCCCACGTCCAAAAGACGTCTTATCGGTCAAAATAAACCGTAAAAAAGGGTAGTTTTTCAAAACTACCCGGCTATTATTCTTTCGAAAATAACTTGGCTAAAATTCCGGTTCGTTTTTTCTTCGTTTTTTCCATGGATTGTTTCAATGATCCTAAAAAGAACTGATCCCGCTCGCCAAAAAGAGATTTCAGCTGTTCGTTTTGTTCGACCAGCTGTCTGTTTTGTTCGATCAGCTGTTTGTTTTGTTCGATCAGCTGTTTGTTTTGTTGTTCTAACATCGCCAATCGTTGAATCAGTGCTTGCTGGAATTGCGTTTGCTGTTCGCGGAATTGTTTTTGCTGTTCCGCTTCTTCCAACAGCTTGTCCATTTTCTTTTCGAGTTCGGATTGATGCGGTTTCGGCTCAAATGCTTCAATTTCGCCATTTAACCAAGCTCGAATTTCATCATATCCCAGTCCTTGCTCTTGGATTTTCTTTCGAATTTCTTTCAATGTCGCGATGTTGTCCAGCGAGTAGCGACGATGACCGCCTTCTGTCCTGGCCGTTTGAATATTGAACTCATTGCACCAAGTCTTGAGTAACTCCGGATCGACGCCAACCATTTTGGCGGCTGCTTTGGGTGTAAATAATTCCGCCGTTTTTTCCACGATTCTCCCCCTTTTATGCTTCAAAAAGCAATCGAAGTCGCACATTCCGATGATTTTTTAACTTTTCCCATATTTCATGGATGTGATCCGACAAAAAAAGAAAGATCGGTGTCGCCATGTTCCATTCCTTCGGTTGGAATGAAAGTCTTTTAGTATGGACATCTTGAAAATCGAATGGATCAAAATTCATTTCAAATCTCCTTCGATTTCGATTTCGTTAGCTTTTCATCAAATTCCTTCCGAAATCGAAACCGAGATATTTCATTTTTCGTTCAATTTTTCATAACGAAAGAAAAACGATTTTCACGTGTTCTTTCTTCGATTGTAAAATAGTTAAGCCGAAAAAATCCACCTTTCCGAAAAAGATCTCAAAAAATTGATCGGCAGTAGTTTCTACTGCCATTTTTTTATACTCCAGAAACAAAAAAGCCACCTTCTCGGCGAAATTAGCCCCGAAAAACGGGGATGTTTTTTCATAGGAGGTATTTATTTTTTCTTTTTCAAAAAGTGCTATCAAAAAAAACGTCTTATATGGGTTTTTTTTTGATACACCCACACATGGAACTAGTCCCCCAACAAAAAACATCCCCCTAAAACGCTCAAAATAAGGTCTATTTCGGCTTGTTTTTGGTTTAGGTATATTAAATATTCCCCCCAATAAAAAAACGCCTAAAAAAGGCGTTTTTACGACTTATATTGTCTTTTGGATCGAATGGCAATCGCCTGCATCAATACGTTTAATTCTTCCTCCCCCAGCATGGAAACATCCGCGAGGGACACGGGAAAACCATTGTAAAGGGACATTCCAAATCCCACCAGCCGCCTTGTTGTTCCGGTCAATGCTCCGTAATTATGTCCGTATTCCACTGCCGTTTCCTCGCTGCTCAAATAGACTAACGGTCCAAACTCGGTACTTATTTTTTCAACGAAGCATTTAAAAATCTCCGGGTATGCTGCAATGTAAATGCTTGCTTCGTACTCAACATCCTCCCCTTGTTTCAAACCATAAAGATTCATCAAATACCAATAATTTTTCTTATGATCCTCATTCAAAAAATACATCCTTGTCCCCCTCTTTCAATTCATCAAAATCATTTTACTCATTATAATCCAAAAAACAAAATGAATGGAAAAATTCCTTCAAATTTTATTGTTCGAATCAACAAAACAAAGTAAAAATAAAGTAAAATAAACACCATTGTTGGCGAGGACACAAATATGAATGACTAAAGGTGTCTTTCAATAGATAAGTTAGAGTTTCAATCAATCATATAATCGGCACACAAAAAGAGTGGTTAATGGTATAAAAATTCCTCCATTTTTTTTCTCTAGAGCCATGCGGTTTCTCTAATTGAACATATATAAAAATCGTTCCAAAAACCCCGGGTTTGTAATTTATAAAAATTAAAAATGAGTGCTAAATCGCACTCATTTCTTTTATTGCTTTTTCTAATATCAAAATATTATTGACTGGATCGTTATCGGCAAACTCATCCATCATTTTGAATAAATCGAATTCGATGATATTTTCCATTTTCTTTAGGCTGATCATTTCCGTTAAAACAAAGATTGTTTTCGCTCCTCTTCCTCTTTTTTCTTCGTAATACAATTCTCCATCCTTTTTCATCTGTTCCAAAATATCTTTCAGTGTAAGAATATTGATGCCTGTTGCTTCGGCTAATGTCTTTCTATTGCCTTCCACAATCCCGCCGTTTGTTCTTAAATAATCAATAAGTTTCTGCTTGTTTTTGGTTTGATATATTCCTTTGCTTTCGTATGTATTAAAACGGAAATAACCTCTCAAATTGCATTCAATTCCTGTACAAATTTCTACCCAATCCGAGTGAAAGCATTTATACTTATCACTGTAAGCATGACGAATACATTTTAATGCTTCATTAACCGTAAAATGTTCTCCGTATATCCGAATGTTATCTACTTTTGGTTGCCATTCGGACAAAATGTAATTTTCGCATTCTTCTTGGGAATAACCCAAAAATTTCATCACTAAAGCTAAAGTAAAGCAAGCATGATCACGTAAGTAAATATTTTCTGCTTCAAACAACGCTTTGATGGCAGGGTGTTTTCTAATTGCTTCTGTCGTGAAATCTAAAATTTTAACCCCTGCCTCTGCTTCTTTTCTTCTCCGTTCATCCCGTTCTTTTAGCAGCCACCGAAAATCATTAATGTTATATACAATTTCGTTGTATTTCCGAATGAATTTGGATTCTCTAGGATTATTTTTACCGATCGCGTAAATATGATTGGCATTTTTACAAGCATCATCCGCAATTTCTAATTTCCGAATCATTTCTTGAAGGACTTGTTCGTATAAATACACGGAAGAAGGCGTTCCTGTCATCGGTTCAATCAAAATACAAGCTTGATAGTTCCCTTTTGTTTTCGTATCCCAGATCATAGCAGGATATGCTTTTATCCGTTCGAAAATGTAATAATACAGCTCTTCTTTTGTCATCACGATCTTATGCTTGTCTAAATCAAAATCCAATATAAAGGCACCCAAAAGCGACAACATTTCTTTCGTAAAGAATTTATGGCTGATAAACATATTCGGCGTGAAATAATTGTATTTTCTTGAACGAATAATCAATTTATCGAGGCTATTTATTACTGTTTGCCGGTTGATTAATTTACTTTCATGATCGATGTCAAACAGAAACGCTTTTAAATAAATTTTACGCCCTTTTTTATCTAGTTCACCGCGTCGGTGGTCAAAATGATCACGGAAAATAGTTTTGAAAAACTCTTTTTGCGTAATGTTTCTCCCAATTTCTTTTTTCTTTCTTTTTTTCTTTTTCTCCAATTGAGGAAGAATATCGCGAATAAAGATTAAACGAAGCAAACGATGATATTCTTCTTCCACAAAAACTTTTTTGTAAATGTATGTACTTTGCATTAATTTACCGATGGATGATTGCCCGAGTTCTTTTATTACTGTTTCTGCATGCACTTCTTTGTAGCATTGTTCTTTGATAAATGCTAATTGTTCTGGACTAAAATATTTTTCCATTTCTTCGATCGTCATCATAAAAAAATCCCTCCCGTTGAAAAAATCCAGGAGAGATCCCAACAAAAGAAGGATTTTATCCTTTTCTGCCAAATTTAATTGACAGAATGAGTTTTTCTTTTTAATATGAAATCATCGAATCAGTTTTTGTTGGGATCTCTTTCTTTGGGGCAACGTGCTGCGAACACGTTGCCCTTTTTCTTTCACTCTATTAAATTTTGGTTGAAAAATCTAGTTTCTATCTTCCTTTTTTTGTCGTATGATCGCGAAATCCCTTTTCTATTTCATAAACAACAGCTTCATTCTTATATTTGGATGCTCTTTCAATTTCACATAAATTTCATCTAAAAAGACATTTAGACATTCGCATGTATCATCGTCATTTGGACCGCAAAATTCGCATTCATGTGGTATTGAAGAATGACAAATTTCGTAAGGAAGATCTTTCCCTTCACAAAATAACTCATATTCCATTCCGTTTATTTTAAAATGAATACAGAAAAATCCCTCATCATCTTCTTCTAAACGCACATTTTCAAACTCCAACTCATCCACAAACCCTGGAATCATTTTATATCCCCTCCCGAATCACGAAACAAAAAGAACAAACGCAAATCGCTTTTTTCTTTGAGCCAATTTTCAATATAAGATTCGATCATGGAAGCGTATGGCTGATCGAATGTGTATTCTAAACTCGTATATTCTGGATAATAAGGAAAGCCGTATTCGTCATATTCTACACGATACGGTTTATAAATAATCGTTCCGTCCTCTTCAACACAAACATCCAAAGGAATAAAATCATCATCCGCTTCTAAAATCTCCCAATACTCATTTTCTGGTAGAACTTGATGTGTATTTTCGTTAATGTAAAAAGTAAAAGTTTTCATTTCTCTCCCCTCCCACAAGAATCAAAAAAGATCACAAATCATGCTCCGCAACAGCTTCTGCTAATTTCTTTTTCTCCCATCCGATATAACGAAGTGTATCTCCGGCATTTTCATGCTGCAAAAGTTCCATCACAAGCGAAATATCATAACCAGAATCGATGTAAAGATGATATGCTTTGGTTTTTCGAATCGAATGAGCTCCCAGATTTTCTTCGAGATTTAACATTTTCCCTGCTTTATTCATGATCCGGTAAAGCGTTGTGCGATCCATATTAAACAGCTTGTCGTCATTATCCATGTACTGAATATACGATTTCACCATGTTATACACCCGATCATTTAAACGAATTTCTAACGCTTTTCCGGTTTTTTTCGCACGAACTCGAACAATCCCGTCTTTGACGTCTTTTACTCGTAAATTTAATAGATCACTAGGTCTTAATGCCGTAGCAAGCCCAATTTCAAAACAAAGTAAATTACGCTCGCCATTGACCATGCTTTTTAATACTTTTTTTACTCTTGGAATATCTGCTTTATCATAAATTGGATCAACAAATTCCATAGATGATCACCCCTTTTTTGATTCACCTATGCAACATAATACCAAAGAAAAAGCCAAAGTCCTTCAATACCTTAACAAAAAAATAAAAAAATGCAACAAAAAATCCTTTTGTTGCATGAAAGTAAAAAAATCTATATTTTGCAGCCTAGAATTTTTCACACATCCCCCGCACACATGAAAAGAGCCGCCCAGGAAGGCGACTCTACTTATGTATGCCAATATGCTAATTTACAATTTTACTAAAGACATAGGTTGAACATCTAATTGTTATTTTTGTCCTGCTTTCCATTCATGATTAAACCATTGCCGTCTATGCAGCCAATCCTCTGCTGCCTCACGTGCATGTTGTACAAACAATTCAAGGTTGATATCAATCGGATAAATACGATCAATCGTTGGCTTGTCCCAAAATACATACATACCATGCCAGCCATTCAATCTATAATTACTTGTTCCTCCATTTACCATTGCGATAAATTTGGGCATTTTTAAAAAGTCTCCATCTAAACAGATAGCAACTGACCAAAAGAAAGCTTCCATCGCCTTCATCGAAGGCTCACGGTCACGGGTGACTCTATCGCGTATGCTTGTTTTCGATTGAATGCAGCCAAACACATACTCTTTGTCGTTATTCCGCACTGTAATGTACAAATCAAATACGTTAGAAGAAATTTGCTCTTTTAACCAATTTATGTCGCGTGGTTCATTTGCAATCTCTTGGTTTTCAATCATCATGTTTAAGTCTTTTTGGAGCAAAATACGCATTCCATATTCTTCTAAACTGCTATTCCCTAGTAGTTTAATCATTTCCTCAAAGGCATGTCCACTGGATTTTTTCCAGCTATTCTCCGCTGATATGACCTTTTGAATAATATCTGGGTCTGCTATACCTGATTTACGATCCATATGGGCTGAATACACAGCTTTCCAGATTTCAGCCGCTTCGACATTTGGAAACTCTCTCATAGCTGAGATCATTGTGTCACGGATTGCCTTTTTTTGCGAAACTCGTTCATCACCCACTGCATTCATCGTTTCTTCAAATATCTTGGCATAGGTGCTGATACAATACTCAAAAAAATTCATCTAGACCCCCTCCGTAACTTTAACTCCTTCAAGAATTTCTTTTATAACCAGCCCCCAATGATAAGCCAACAAAGGGGGCACGGCATCCCCAATCTGTTCATATTTATCCTGTTGTGGGTCTTTATGAGGTGCTACAAATTTTCCGCCTTTGAAATCATAGAAATCAGGAAAACTTTGCAAACGTGCAACCTCACGAATCGTCAATGCTCGATTTTTGATCGGATGAACCAACTCGCTTAAACAATGTGATGTTACAGTTACGCTCGGCTTATCAGGAGATAATCTTCGATTTCTTTGGATATACCACTTATTTGGAATTATCTTCTCCTTCTGAAGCCGCTCGATTTCTTCAGGTCCATGTTCAGCCATCAACTTATCGAATAGATCTTTCAATCCTTCCCCCTGTTTAATCATTTCAAAACGTTTGATAGTCCCTTTTCGATGAACAGGAGCGAAATGATATGTCAATGCTAATTCTTTCTTCTCAAACTTCCAGAAATCCCTATCCTTCATAAGCTTGCTGTAAGCAGAATCAATGTCTTTATATTGTTCTACCTCAATTTCCTCTCCATTCTCTAGCTTCTTCTTTGCAGAATTAATCGTTTCTTTCGGTTCTTCAGGTAAATCTATAAATGCTTCCTCTACGGTCACAATTTTTCTGTTTTTAGCAACTGGAACACGTAAATCCAATTTTTCACGACTGGCTAAAATAAAAAAACGCTCTCTTGATTGAGGAACACCAAAATCTTCTGCATTTAATATCGTAGATATATGGTGAACGTATCCATATTTCGCTAAATCATCATAAATTTCATCAATAATCAAACGATCACTATCTTTTGCCACTTTCTTCGTCTGGATACCAGGAACGTTTTCAAATAAAATCATCCGTGCATTTACAGCATCAGCAAGACGAATAGCTTCACGATATAAAAACTGACGATGATCATAGAAACTACGAGAAGTTGCTCCTGCTGTACTAAACGTCTCGCAAGGCATTCCAGCTGTAAGTATATCCACTACACGATTCCCTACGATACGCTTAACCTCTTCTTCAGTTACATCACGGATATCTTTATTGATAACAGGAACATCTTTGTGGTTAGCCGTATATGTTTCTACACAAGATTCTACCAACTCGATAGCTAATAACGTTTCAAATCCTGCTGCTCGAAATCCTGTACAGATTCCTCCAGGCCCAGAAAAACAATCTATATGTGTTAATCGTCTAGTCATGATGCTTCACTCACCCAAACATATTTTCTTATAAAGTTAAGTATAACGAAAACAAATGGTTTTGTCTTGTTTTTGGTGATATTCCAATAATTTCTGGTTGTTAAAGTTGAAAAAACGCGATCAATTTCGAAATCGATTACGTTTCTTCAACAAATAAAAAAAAGAGAGCCGTATAAAGGCTCAGATTATTGACAATGAATATTTGTTAAACAAATGCATTATGGCTTGAGCACATCTGTCAGGATCCTGTTTTATTTTGGATCCAGGCACAGGAACAACGATAATATTTTCGACTCGTAAATCTCTACGTCTTTCCTGATCGTATATTTTGTACTGTGCAGTTTTATGATGACTACCATCAGCCTCAATCGCAACCATGAATGGAACATCCAATTTATATAAAAAATCCACTCGATAATTTTTACCATTAGAACATTTAATCCATTGCTGGACGAGAGGCTTATTTGAATTTGCTCTACACAAAGCATCGTACAGAAGCAGCTCAATCGAGGTTTCGCAATCGTGGTGGAAATGATCCAGGACACTTTCTAACCATTTCATTTCTCGTCGCATCAACTCAAACGTATCCCAATCATATATTCTCCACCATCTATTGCTTTGGTAAATTTCCTGCCATGATTTGAACTCTTCTGGTGTCACCTTTATATTCAGCAGCTCTTCTTTCGAAGGATACCGTTTCTTAATACCGTTAACATTCCTCCCTGTTCTTATAATGAAACAAATGTCTCATGTTTATACATAAAAAGAGAAACCCTACCTTGATTTGAACTCGGCAGGGTTTCCCTTTTTTCGTTATGATCAACCCACTTCTTCAATTCGATAATGCAAGCTTTTTTCAAGCTTGTTTATTCTTCGTTCTACTTTTTCCAAATCATGCAATAATCTTAAATAATCCCTATCCGTCATTTTTTCGTAGGAATCACATAACTGAAACAGCAACTCCACTTTTTGTACATTCAAATCCGTATATTCGCGAATCTTTTTCATATTTAAATTAAAAAACATAATTAATTTCAGCTCCTTCTTTACTGAGTTTTATTAAATAAACGCCAACTCAGCAAAGAAGACTTAGATTTCCCCATTATAGTTTTCCCTCTCTCTTTCTCCTACACTAGCATTATATGAAACGTAAAAAAAATATATGAATAAATCGTCTTTATTTCAAAAAACAAAAGTTTTTTAGATGGATCTTCTCTCGGATAACAAAAACCGAGCGAAAGAACCAACACCTATGGGACAAGCTGGGGCTTGTCCAAGTTACCAGACAAGCCTTTTGTTTTTTGGGGATACAAAAAAGCGATCCAACAAGCGTTTTGGCTTATTAGATCGCTTTTTTTTGTTATTTTAATTTTACTTGATCATTAAACAATCAAAAACACCACCCTTTTGTTCTTTTGCCTGCCGGCGGCAACCGCGTGCAACGCGGTTCTTTTTTTGTTTTGGGCGTTTGTTGATTGATGTCGAATGAAGTCGATCCGATCATATGGGAATAGCATGGAGAATAGAATAACATTGTTCGTTAGAACAAAGATTGGAAAATTTTAACAAATTTTAAAAGAAGGGGGTAAAATAAGAATAACAAGGAACAAGCGAACTCAATTGTGGAATATGGTCCATATCCCGATCCAATTGGCTTGTTGCGAAGCAAAAGCCTTTTGGATCGGGCTCGCGTTAGCGAGAGTAAAAGGATGAATTGTTCCTTGTTCCCATGTAAAAGATCAACCAATAATTAAATATTTTTATTTGATCCAAATGGAAGGCTGCCAACCTTCCTGCATGTTGATAATGCCAAAGGAAAACGCCAAATGATTCATGATCGCCAAGTTTCAACGCCGTGCAGGAAGGTGGCTGCCAACCACTTTTCTGCACAAATGAACTTCTAACTTTCTTTGTAGCCGGAACCACTTCCCTAGGTGGTATCCGGTGCGTTGGGAGTAACCCCGGCTGCCAACCGGGAACGCTACCCAACGCGGGGCTCGCATGGTGCATCGAGAGGTGCTCGCCATGTGGGGATAGGGGCTGTCGCGGAAACGCGGCTTCTACCTACTGTTTTCTTAACGAATATGGGCGACTAGGAAATAGTGGAACAACAGCTGTGTTGTTCTGCTCGCTGTTAACCGAAGTGGTGCGGACATTGGTCCTAATCCACCACGGGGGATAGGAGAGATCCTATAACCCGTGCCCGGCGGGGGAGGGTAGCTCGAAAGCATGCAAGGGTGGCACCTTGTAGGCGAGTAGGGTGAATCACCGGTAACGGTGAACCCAAATAGCTCAACCCGTAAAGGCTTGCGAACATGCTCGCAAGTAAAGCCTCCGTATCGGCTGCTTTGCAGTGTCGGAAGGAGGCAACCGGGTCAGGTTTTTGTGGAGTGGTGAGGCGAAACCGCGTGGAAGGCGTGATGTACTGAAAGCCGTTTTAACGGTAAGTAAGGGGGGTTTTCCATATTCTACCCCGGGTTTTACACCCACAAGTCACGCTGGAGCAGCCAGACCACAAAAACGTAACGGTAACAGCTAACTAGGCGAGATCCGAACGGCTTTCCGTGGCGGGAAAGTGCGAGGATCGGGAGCTCGCAGAGTAATCTTCCCTTATGGGAGCACTGGGAGGGCAACGCAGTCTTCCCAGTGTCAACCGTTGAAGACGGGTGGCACCGTCGGAGGTTGGGATGAAATGGCAGACCCTTATGAAGAAAGTTAGAAGGCGACGGTGTGGCAGCCGTCGCGACCTGGCGGTCATGAGTTTCTTTGGCGTTTTTCCTTGTTTTTATTCTTACTTTTCGTATAACCATCGGGAGGTGGTTTGGTATGAAACTCAACTATTTGTGCAGAAACTGGCAATCGTTAGTGGAAAACATGGTTGATCTTGTTGGGCATGGGTATTATTACGTTTGCGTTATTCCTTTACCACGTAGAAAGGAACAAAAATTTTTCGAGATAGATTATAAAATTATGCGTAGTTATCATGCGTTCTACAATAAATTGCAAAGTAAGGACAAATATTACCGCCGCAAGAAAAAAGGATTAGCGAATTTTCGCTATTTGCGGTGGGACAATATTGCGGTTGTGCTTCATACGCCTGGCATGATCATCGTGTCAGGGGATCATTATGTGCTCAATACGACCAAACGAAAAAAGGCAAAAGACAAAAAGTTTCTCACGGTGGATCAAGCCAAACGGCAAGAAGGACTTACCAAGTACGATATTCAAAATTACGTTATCGAATATACGGACCCATTCGAAGATGTTCGACAATCTCCTGTTGTGTTAAAAATAAGCGATCATTTACATTTAGAAATCCGACTGCTGGAGAAGATCGAACGTGAAAAACCGAAAAAAGGAGAAAAAAAGGGGGAAATTATTAAACGGAAACAGCAAGTAACGGTGAAAATGACAAAACAGATGTACAAAGCAAAATTGGTAGAATTAAAAGAATTGGTCGAGCATCAAGCGAGAAGCAAATTATTGTACTGTAGATGAGCAAATTCGCTAACATAAATTTACAACCAAACAAAAAAAGAGACATGAACCCGATTCCTTGATTAGAATAGATGTGTCACCAAAACTATTCACAAGGAGGTTCATGTCTCATGAATAGATTAGCACATCATCAAGGAATCCACAAGTTTTTCACGATGTTGGGGTTGGCCCTTTATTTTTCAAAACCTGTCATGAAGCATCTCGTTCATATCGTGGATGCGCTGACCACCAAAGGATTTGCGGGAACATTGACCGATCTTCATCATTGGAGCTTTCATCCGAACCACCGCACGACACTCAGCCATTTTTTCACGAAAAGCCCTTGGGATGAAGAGACGCTGCTTCGCAAACTTCAACAGTGGATGCTTCGTCGTGTCGAACGCATCGCCAAACAGGAGAGTCAACCCCTTTTTGTTTCGATCGATGATACGATTTGCCAAAAAACCAAGCCTTCGTCACAGGCAACGCACGCCATTCAAGGGTGTGATTGGCACTATTCTCACACAGAGAAAAAGTCGATCTGGGGACATTCTCTCGTTTGGCTCATGGTTCATACGATGACCCAGGCTTTTCCCTTTGCGTTCCGCCTCTACGACAAGGCGGCTGGGAAAAGCAAGGGGGAACTCGCGATCGAGATGCTTTCTTCTTTGGATGTACACCGTCCTGTTTATGTGCTGATGGACTCTTGGTATCCATCGCAAACGCTCGTGGAAGCTTGTCTGAAAAAGGGATTCCACGTAATCGCAATGCTCAAGGCCAATCGGCTTCTTTATCCAAAAGGCATTGCGGTTCAGGTGAGGGAGTTTGCCCGCTACATCGAACCGAAAGACACTCACCTCGTCACGGTGGGAGAAGAGCGTTATCGGGTTTATCGCTACGAAGGCTCTCTCAAAGGTCTCGATGATGCCGTGGTGCTGCTCGCTTGGAAAGCCGATCAGCCGATGACATCGGAACATCTTCACTGCGTCTTGAGCACCGACCGGGATCTAAGCGATGAAGAGATCTTGCGCTACTATGCCCAGCGTTGGTCGATCGAATGTTTTTTCCGTCAAGCGAAAGACCAGCTGAAACTCGATGGATACCGCGTTCGCGGACGTCGGGCGGTGAAACGCTACTGGATCTTGGTGCAGCTTGCTTACGTGTACAGCATGTTCGAGTCGAACAGCGATTTTTCTGATGGGCTCGATCTTCTGCGCAAGAGAAAAGGACATAGCCTCGTGGAGTTCATTTACCGTGCAGCGAAACAAAATATTCCCATTGATACCGTGAAAAAACAGCTCCACGTGGCATAAGGGGTACCCTGTTTGTCTCTTTTACATGGTAATTATTGTAATTAAAATTGCTCAACTACAGTCATTAAGTATATTTTTTTACACTATATTATATTTTTATCACTACATGATAATAAAGTGCGTACTTCTCAATAAGTTTTATACACATTATACTAGCATCTGTAAACAATCACGAGTACTGGAGGGAGCAGCATGAATCGTTTTACTATTCCTCGCGATATTTATTTTGGAGAGAATGCTCTCGATGTTTTAAAAACACTGGAAGGAACAAAAGCTGCCCTCGTCATTGGCGGCAGCTCCGTCAAGAAAAACGGAAATCTTGATAAAATTCAGCAACTTCTTTCAGAGGCCAATATAGAAACAAAAGTGATTGATGGAATTACGACAGAACCAACAACCCAAATGGTAAAAAAAGGAGTGCGCATTCTTAATGATTTTCAGCCAGATTGGGTGATCGGGATTGGCGGCGGGTCAGTAATGGATGCGGCAAAAGCGATGTGGTTGTTCTACGAACATCCAGAATTGACATTTGAAGAAGCGACACGTCCATTTAGCCTGCCACGCTTACGCACAAGGGCAAAGTTCGTGGGGATCCCAACGACAAGCGGAAGTGCATCAGAAATATCCAATTTATCGGTTATTACTGATGCAGAAACAGGGGTCAAATATCCACTGGCTGATTTTGAACTGACGCCAGACATGGCGATTATTGATCCGATTATGGTCCAATCCATGCCGAAGCACGTTACAGCCTACAGCGGGATGGACGCAATCACACATAGTATTGAAGCATACGTAGCAAAGCCTCGTACGATTTTCACAGATTCCTTGGCTATTGAAGCAGCTCAAGTACTGAAAGAAAATCTTCTTGCTTCTTACCACGGAGATGCTAAAGCCCGCGAACAAGTTCATTACGCTCAGGCGATGGCTGGAATGGCATTTGCTAACGCGGTGCTAGGAAATGTGCACAGTCTTTCACACAAAAGCGGCCCAATATTTAACATTCCGCATGGATGTGCCAATGCGATTTATTTACCATATGTAATCCAATTTAATCGCACGGTAGTCGAGGAACGTTATGCAGCAATTGCCAAACGGCTCGGTCTGAATGGGGAAAACAACAAAGAATTGGTGGATTCACTCATTGCTTGGATTCGT
>NZ_JAASRS010000002.1 GCF_011761475.1 Saccharococcus thermophilus | reverse complement strand
TTCCGTTCTTTTTTCTCTTGATCGTCGATCAAGATTTTCATATGTTTTTGCTCTTCTTTAGTGATTTTTAGTTTTTCAACCAACGTGGAATTTTTATAATTGTATCCATCCGGCCAATACTTTTAAACCGTTCATACGCTGTTTCTGCACTTTCGTATATGTTAAAATTTCTTCCCATGTATAATCGCCATGAATATCCAAGGAATCGAACATTTTTTTTCATTTCATCAATCGCCTTAATATGGTTGCCTTTCGTAACGACTAATGTAAATATCTAGTGAGGAAGCACAAGAATTCACGATGACCATATAATTTTCCGTCTCGCAAATCAACCAACACGAATAAATCGTGAAGGTATTTTTCATAAATCAGCGAAGATATATCTTGTGCTTCGGTATAAGTGGTTTTCCGTTCGGCTTTAACTGTTCGATTTCCTTGGATCAGTTGAAGCCGTTTTTTCTTTTCCTTCGCGTATTGCTTTCTTGCATTTTTTCTCCGTTCTTTTTCGCGTTCGACTTCTTCTTTGCAGAATTTCTCTATCAGTTCATCGAATAAATACCGATCATCCGTATAACTATATCCAATGATTTTCTGATTCGTTTTTTTATGTATCGTACCGCAAAGACGAAGCAAACGCACTTTATCCGTTACCGTTTGATTATCTGAACCGAATTTCCCTAAAATCGAATGAATTTTCTTTTGCAGCATTTCCCACTCCAGAACCCGATAAGCAGGAATCGGGCTAATTTTCCAAACCAAATGAAGCCCTCTTGTTCGTATCACTTCCGTTGGGCGTGGAAAATGGTGTTTATCGAGTTCTTCGTAAATTAATTCGATCATCTCATCATGTGTTTTGTTTTTGTATTCATCCAGTTTATAATAATCTAATTCGGAAAATAAAACAGGGAGTTCCGTTACTCTGGCACCACGACGGCGATATTCTCTTTTCGAAGGAATCACATACACGATCGACGTGTTGTGATAACCGTTCATCTTATTTTTGTAGTCTTGATTTAAGTATTTTTTTGCTTTGGAGAACGTATAAAAGTCATGTGCCATTGTCAGTTTTTTCACTTTGTAAATCGTTTCTTCGTAAATGGTTCCGTATTTTAAAGCAAATTCTCTTTCTTCTTCAGATCCATCCTCAATCCATTTTTTATATGCTTTCACCGGATCGTCATCAGAAAAAATTAATTCAAATTCAAATCCGGTCGGTTCTTTCGGCAGTTTTTCCGCTTCAAAAACAAGTGCTTTTGCTTTTTCCACTATCGTTTCGTATTTTTCTTTGTCTTTTAGTTCGTCATATTCTTTTTGACTTAAACTTACCCAATATTCCGTTGGATAAGCAACGACGATTCTTCTGGTTCTTCGATCATTAACTTGTTGAAGCCAGTTAAAATACAATTCAATTTGTTCAAACGGAGAAGAAATCAGTTTCGGCTTAGAATGCCATTGAATTTCATTCATCGGCTTTCCAAGCTTTGTTAAATGATCGCGATTTCCCCATGGTTTAAATAATGTTTCGCTCGTGATAAAGGATTCCACATCAGAAAGCAAATTCTGAAAATCCAATGATTCAAACATAAAAAAATCCCTCCCGTTTTGAAAAAATTTCAGGAGAGATTCCGAAACCCAGAAGGATTTTTTTCCTTTCTGTCAAAATTAGTTGACAGCAACGATTTTTCTTTTTATTATTTACTTACGAAATTTGCTTTTGGGTTTCAGAATCTCTTTTGGAGCAACGTGTTGCGAGCACGTTGCTCTTTTTCTTTTACTCTATTAAATTTTGGTTGAAAAATCTAGTTTCTATCTTCCTTTTTTTGTCGTATGATCGCGAAATCCCTTTTCTATTTCAAAAACAACAGCTTAATTCTTATAAAAACAAAAAGTGATCATAAATCATGTTCCGCAACAGCTTCCGCTAGTTTCTTTTTCTCCCATCCGATATAACGAAGCGTATCTCCGGCATTTTCATGCTGCAAAAGTTCCATCACAAGCGAAATATCATAACCAGAATCGATGTAAAGATGATATGCTTTAGTTTTTCGAATCGAATGAGCCCCCAGATTTTCTTCGAGATTTAACATTTTCCCTGCTTTATTCATAATCCGGTAAAGCGTTGTGCGATCCATATTAAACAGCTTGTCGTCATCGCCCATGTACTGAATATACGATTTCACCATGTTATACACCCGATCATTTAAACGAATTTCTAACGCTTTTCCGGTTTTTTTCGCACGAACTCGAACAATCCCGTCTTTGACGTCTTTTACTCGTAAATTTAATAGATCACTAGGTCTTAATGCCGTAGCAAGCCCAATTTCAAAACAAAGTAAATTACGCTCGCCATTGACCATGCTTTTTAATACTTTTTTTACTCTTGGAATATCTGCTTTATCATAAATTGGATCAACAAATTCCATAGATGATCACCCCTTTTTTAATTCACCTATGCAACATAATACTAAAGAAAAAGAAAAAATCCTTCAATATCTTAAAACAAAAAGAAAAAAATGCAACAAAAAATCCTTTTGTTGTATAAAACCTATGGGACAAGCAGGGGCTTGTCCATGTTACCAGCCAAGCCTTTTGTTTTTTTGGACAAAAAAATAGAACCTCCCGAATGGGAGGCTCTACAAAATCCATGAAGACGTAATTTAATTTTATCTTACTTTTCCTTCTCCGATCGTCAAGTGTTTTTCATTTGTACGGAAAATACGTTTGATGGTTTTCAATCGCTTTTTTCAGCAATTCCGACAATCTTTCTTGTTTGCTGCTATCGCTTTCAAATTCTTTGGAAAACTGCTGGCTATAAAATACTTCCCACATGTTTGGATAAGCTTTTTTCTCGTTCAAATCGACAAAATACCCTCGCTGGGCAATCCTCAATTCGATGTATTGATGCAACTGTGAAAGGGGCTTTCCTCGCTCTGGATCGTTCAGGTGATTCACTTTTTCGCTTGGATCTGGAAAATGGGTGAGAATATGCGTTTTTGCATTTTGCATGTGGAGTTCTAGCGTTTCTAAACTGTTTAAAATGTACTCGTATGTCTTATCGTCAATATCGCCAAAAATATTTAATAACAAGTGATAACTCCGTAACATTTCCATGTTTTCTTCCAAGTATTCAATCAATCGCAAATAATCCCCGTATGTTTGATCGGCGATCACGCTTCCGAAATTATATTCCACTTTGAATCGAGGACTCCAAAACCATTGGGCAAAATCAATAAAATCATTGATTAATTCCTGCACTTCCTCGCTCATTTTGAGTTCTTCAACCGGTTTATATAATTCGAAAAATGTTTTCTCTGATTCAAAGAATTTATACGTTTCTTCTTCTCGGCTGTAACCAATGTAAAACGTATAAATTCCATCCCGTTTGACTTCTTCTTTTGGATAGCGATGATCATTTGGATTTGGTTTCACGATTCCTCGTTTTTGCGTAATTTTGTAAAATCCGCAGCCATAATTTTCGACATCATACGACAACAGTTTCCCCTTAAAATTCAACGGTCGAATGGTGTTGTCTTTATAGACTGGTATTTCAATTTCCCCTTTTTTCAATCGGTCGTTGCTGTGATCGATCCGCATATCTTCTTCGCTGAAATACGTTTTTCTTCTCATTTCTTCCCACTGACTCAAATCTTTCTCGACAATTCGAAACGGAATTTTCGGCTTGTATTGCATTAATGTTTCAAAATCGATCATGGTATCCCCCCTTTTTTACTTTTTTACCTTTTTACCATAATTTTTACCAATTTTTTACAAAAATGTTTTAAAATGAAAAATGTAAAAGTATCGCTTAAATTTGCATTTTCTTCGGGAAATGCAAAGCTATTCCTTTACGGAATAGTGCAAACCATCTCGTTCGCGAGATGTGCATAAATTCTATTCCTCGTGAATAGATCAAATCAAAGACATTTTCATGATCAGTCGAACAACCTAGTGTTGTTTGACGAGAAGAGAGGTTTTATTGTCTTTTTTGTTTTCGTTTTTCGATGGCAAGCAAACTAGAAAGGGAAAAATTTATTTCATTCAAATTCTTTGATTTTAAAAAATCGATGAAAGGGGGCAATCAATCGAAAAAAAGGAGGCAATAGAGTCAGAAATTAGACGGTTGGTAAGGCGTCCTCTCTTCTCGTGGAATGTCGTGGATGTGTTTGCGAATTGACGCAGATGTCATGAACCTCATGACATTGGGCTAACCGCCCGCTATGCCGAGCCTAAGTCTTGCGAAAGCAGGATATGGATCAGCCGCGGCGTCCTTCAGGGACAAATAGGCTGACAGCCTACTTTCGGGAAACCGAGTAGGGCGTGGGTGTTGGGGGACACCCGCGTGCGTCACAGAAAGTGGCGTCTGTAACTTCCTGGCAGGTGGGTTGGTACCATGACGATTTCTGAACCGAAGGTGTTTCGATCGAAAGATTGGATTCCAATACGTTGGATTTCAAAAAAACTTCGATTCAGAAATGGTGATGGTACCAATCGGAAAAGCCTGCCGGGGGTCAAAGCACATCACGGCAGGAAGCGAGAAGACACGCAGCATTGCGAAACGGAAGCCCTTTGCTTGTTGAGGGCTGAATGCCCGAAACAAGCATTGGGCTGGAGTGAAGCTTTGCTGCGTGCTATGACCAGTTTCCTGACACGAAAAGTGGCAGGAAACTGGTCAAGGGGGAGGCTTGGGACCTTATTGTCTTTTTTTCCAAGATGTATGATTCCAAAAAAACATCCCCCCGCTAGAGTCCGTTGCGGGCGTTGCGAAGCTTCGACCGCTTACGGACTCTTGCGTCAGAGTTTTCGGTTACCAGACGAAAAAAAGAATTTTTTCGGTTACCAGACCGGCTTGTCTTTTTCTGAATAACGAAAAAGGGGGTGAAAAAATGGGAAAAAAGAAGAGAAGTCAAATGAATAATTTAGAAATTGCATTAGATAATATTTCTGCAGCGTTTCGGGAAGGGAAAAAGGCTGGTATCACCGTCGAAAAAGACAACTGGCGTGATGATACATATAAAACTTATGAAAGTGAAGTAAAAACGATGTTTCGGGAATTAGCGAAGATGATCGGAGAAAATGACAAGCGAATTCTTCCGAAATACACCAACGCCGAAACATGGGATCGGTACTTTGAACATTTAGCGAAAAAATACGAACAAGGAGAAATTACCGCAGATACCGTTCAAAAACGGGTTCATGCTCTGGAAGCATTTCGTCACATGGTGAAATATACGAATGTACTTGGAAAAGATACGACGATTCGGGTTGGCGACAAAGAAGAACGCTTGGAATACCTCAAAGAACGTGGGGTTTGCCGCTCGAAAGATGAAGTAACATCGATAAAACCAACCAGAGAAGTCGTCGAAAAAGTCCATTCCCACATTGATCGTTCGACCCACAACGGAAACACCGCTTACCTCATCAACAAACTTCAGGTCGAAACTGGCGGAAGAATTCGTGCGATGTTGAAGCTGGAAGTGAAAGACGTCAATTTTGAAAAAAATACGATTACCTTCCGATGCGATAAAAATAATTTCACGCGTACCATTCCACTTACGGAAAAAGCAAGAAACATCTTGCGTCCTCTCTGTGAAGGAAAAAAACCGGGTCAAAAAATCTTTACGATCAAAAATCAGAAAGGAAAGGATAAAAAATTAAAAGAAGCTGTTAAAACGGTAGAACGCCTCACCAGAGAAGCCGCAAAAAAAGCCGGGGTGTATGAAAAAAATAAGCGATTTACTACTCATTCGAACCGGAAACGGTATGCTCAAAATCTATATGAGCAAACCCGTTCCTGGTCGAAATCGAAACTAAAACGGGAGATTCGGAACTATATTCAAATGCAAGGATCCAATGAAGAAAGCATCAAACAACGGATCCGAAACGAACTTTACCGAATCAACCGTTACCGAAAAATGAAGAAAAAAGAAATCAAAGGATTTAGCCATGAACATTTAAGAAGAATGTATGTTGCCTTGCATCTCGGACACTCTAGATGCGACATTGTGTTACGTTACATCAAACCTGACCCGGTTCGCGACATCTACGGCAAGTGAAGCAAGCACCCGCTTGCTTTTTTTCTTTTTTTATGTAGGTTGATCGCAACGATTGCCTCCTTTTTTTCAACATGCCAAGACAATCAAAAAAAAGAGTTGCTTGCTTGCAAGCGACTCTTTTTTTTTGGCGTTTTTTTGGCCAAATTAGCCTCGTTTTTCATCGGTCAAAGGGTTTGATATTCCCCACATCCAAAAGACGTCTTCTCGGCGAAAATAGGACATAAAAAAAGGGTAGTTTTTCAAAACCACCCGGCTATTATTCTTTCGAAAATAACTTGGCTAAAATTCCGGTTCGTTTTTTCTTCGTTTTTTCCATGGATTGTTTCAATGATCCTAAAAAGAACTGATCCCGCTCGCCAAAAAGAGATTTCAGCTGTTCGTTTTGCTGTTTGATTTCATGGATTTCTGCTTTTAGTAATTTTCTTTCTTCGATCATCTGTTGGTTTTGCTGTTCTAAATTAGCAATTCGTTGAACTAATTCATCCAATCGTTGAACGAGTGCTTGATTGAATTGCGTCTGATTGTCGCGGAATTGTTTTTGCTGTTCCGCTTCTTCCAACAGCTTGTCCGCTTTCTTATCGAGTTCGGAACGCTGTTCTGTCGTTGTGAATGCTTCAATGCTGCCGTTTAACCAAGCACGGACTTGATCATAACTCCAATTTTGTTCTTGGATTTTCTTTCGAATTTCTTGGAGTGTCGCGATGTTGTCGCGGGAATAGCGTCGGTGTCCGCCTTCTGTCCGCTCGGTCTGGATATTGAACTCGTTGCACCATACTTTCAGCAGTTCCGCGTCCACGCCCACCATCTTCGCCGCTGTCTTCGGTGTAAATAATTCGGTTTGATCGTTCACGATTTCACCCCTTTTTTGATTTCGTCCGCTTTATATCAATATCTTTCAAAAATCGAAACCGAAACATTCCGGCTTTTGATTCGATTTTGGATAGCGAAATAAAAACGTTTTTCTTTCTTCTTTATTTCGATTGTAAAAGAATAGCATTATTAAATCTAGCATTTAACGCTTTTTTTGGTACCACCATGGCTGCTTGTCAGCCGGTGGCTTCACCCTGTGGGGATTGTAAGGGGGTGGAGGATCGTTGTAAATAGAACCGTGAAATAAATCGCAGCGAAACAAAACGCAAAAATCGGCCAAATTTGCCTTGTTTTTTATCGGTCAAAGGTGTTTATATTGGAAAAGTCTTTCCCAGGCCTTTCTGGCCAAATTAGACCCGAAAAACGGGTATGTTTTTTTCACTCGATAGACTTATTTTTACCCCGACAAAAAACATCCCCCTAAAACGCTCAAAATGAGGTCAATTTCGCGTGTTTTTGGCTTGGACAAGTAAAAGGATTCCTCCAACAAAAAAACGCCTAAAAAAGGCGTTTTACGGCTTATATTGTCTTTTGGATCGAATGGCAATCGCCTGCATCAACACATTGAATTCCTCCTCACCCAGCATGGAAACATCCGCAAGGGACACGGGAAAACCGTTGTATAAACTCATTCCAAACTGGACTAAACGGCGTGTCGTTCCTGTCAACGCACCAATGTTATGATTCCCCTCTTGGGCTAATTCTTCATCCAGCAAATAGGCTAACGGTCCAAACTCGGTACTTATTTTTTCGCCGAAGCATTTAAAAATCTCCGGGTATGCTGCAATGTAAATGCTTGCTTCGTATTCCACATTCCCCCCTTGTTTCAAACCATAAAGATTCATCAAATACCAGTAATTCTGTTTATGCTGATCATCTGTAAAATACATTAGCCTTGTCCCCCTCCTACATCAAATCCATCCAATCGTTTCACCCATTATAATTCAAAGACCAATCAAAAGGGAAAAATCCCCCCATTTTCTTGATCGAATCAACAATCTTATAAAAGAGTTCTATCAAAAAACGTCTTATATGAGACACTTTTTGATACACCCATCGAGAAACCTTAATACACAAGAATCATTTTTCTTCCCCCAGCATTTTTTAAACATCTACTCCTTCTTTTCTAAGCACCTTGGAATTCACACAAAATCAATATAAAAAATAGGCTAAAACCCTTGATACAACTGAGTTTGAAAGCAATTCATTACAACACGGAACAATAAAAGATTGCATAATTATGGTGCCCTTTTATCGTTCCGTGTTGTAATGAAAACGGCTTGAAGCCTTGATATATCTAGCTTCAAGACGATTACTTATCCCATTTTTGTGTAAAAAATTTTTTATAACACTCCGGAGCACAAAAAGAGTGGTTAATGGTATAGAAATTCCTCCATTTTTTTTCTCTAGAGCCATGCGGTTTCTCTAATTGAACATATATAAAAATCGTTCCAAAAACCCCGGGTTTGTAATTTATAAAAATTAAAAATGAGTGCTAAATCGCACTCATTTCTTTTATTGCTTTTTCATTCAAAAACCAATCAAAAGGGAAAAATCCCCCAATTTCTTGATCGAATCAACAATCTTATAAAAGAGTTCTATCAAAAAACGTCTTATATGAGACACTTTTTGATACACCCATCGAGAAACCTTAATACACAAGAATCATTTTTCTTCCCCCAGCATTTTTTAAACATCTACTCTTTCGTTTCCAAACACTATGGAAACCTTATGCTAGCGTTTTTTTCAAATAGCATGCTTTTAAACCTAAAATTCTTTTATATCCTCTTAAAAAAAAAAAGGCTGGGGGGGCTACGCCCACAGCTTCGCCATTAATATAAAAGGACACACCTTACACTTTTATTTTTTCTTACGGAACCATCCTTTTACCGTATCAATGGAAACCTGCTATGCGAAAAAATCGAAGACAATAAAAAAGATCGGGGATCTATGCACGTCATAGAGCCCTTTTTATTTTTTTGCGTTTTTTTAGCCAAATTAGCCTCGTTTTTCATCGGTCAAAGGTGTTTATATTGGAAAAGTCTTTCCCAGGCCTTTCTGGCCAAATTAGACCCGAAAAACGGGTATGTTTTTTTCACTCGATAGACTTATTTTTACCCCGACAAAAAACATCCCCCTAAAACGTTCAAAATAAGGTCAATTTCGCGTGTTTTTGGCTTGGGCAAGTAAAAGTATTCCTCAAACAAAAAAACGCCTAAAAAAGGCGTTTTACGGCTTATATTGTCTTTTGGATCGAATGGCAATCGCCTGCATCAACACATTGAATTCCTCCTCACCCAGCATGGAAACATCCGCAAGGGACACGGGAAAACCGTTGTATAAACTCATTCCAAACTGGACTAAACGGCGTGTCGTTCCTGTCAACGCACCAATGTTATGATTCCCCTCTTGGGCTAATTCTTCATCCAGCAAATAGGCTAACGGTCCAAACTCGGTACTTATTTTTTCGCCGAAGCATTTAAAAATCTCCGGGTATGCTGCAATGTAAATGCTTGCTTCGTATTCGACATTCCCCCCTTGTTTCAAATGATAAAGATTCATTAAGTGCCAATAGTTCTGTTTATGCTGATCATCTGTAAAATACAATCTTTTCCCCTCCTACATTTGTTTCACTTATTGTAATGAATCTTTGTTATCCACACTTTTTTTTTTTACTTTTTTAAAAAAAAACCTTGGGGACCTCTCAATTAATTAAGGGGCTGAAAAAAAAAATGGGACAAAATCAAATTGTCCCATTTTCTTTCATAATACGACTGACAGTAGAACGTGGAATGCCCGTTTTTTCCGCAATTTCTCTAATAGTTGCTCCTGGATTGGCAGCCAAGAAGGCTTTGATTTTCTCGATTTTCAGCCGTTTTTGTTCTTCTCTCGATAATTTTCCTTGCTCTTGCCGTTTTTTATGGTATCGTTTCTTATTCTTTTCCTTGATTTCTCCTTGCTTTTCCTCGTAATAACGCTCGTAATAACGAGCATTCCGTTTTGATTTCCGTTCTTTTTTCTCTTGATCGTCGATCAAGATTTTCATATGTTTTTGCTCTTCTTTAGTGATTTTTAGTTTTTCAACCAACGTGGAATTTTTATAATTGTATCCATCCGGCCAATACTTTTTAAACCGTTCATACGCTGTTTCTGCACTTTTCGTATATGTTAAAATTTCTTCCCATGTATAATCGCCATGAATATCCAAGGAATCGAACATTTTTTTCATTTCATCAATCGCCTTAATATGGTTGCCTTTCGTAACGACTAATGTAAAATATCTAGTGAGGAAGCACAAGAATTCACGATGACCATATAATTTTCCGTCTCGCAAATCAACCAACACGAATAAATCGTGAAGGTATTTTTCATAAATCAGCGAAGATATATCTTGTGCTTCGGTATAAGTGGTTTTCCGTTCGGCTTTAACTGTTCGATTTCCTTGGATCAGTTGAAGCCGTTTTTTCTTTTCCTTCGCGTATTGCTTTCTTGCATTTTTTCTCCGTTCTTTTTCGCGTTCGACTTCTTCTTTGCAGAATTTCTCTATCAGTTCATCGAATAAATACCGATCATCCGTATAACTATATCCAATGATTTTCTGATTCGTTTTTTTATGTATCGTACCGCAAAGACGAAGCAAACGCACTTTATCCGTTACCGTTTGATTATCTGAACCGAATTTCCCTAAAATCGAATGAATTTTCTTTTGCAGCATTTCCCACTCCAGAACCCGATAAGCAGGAATCGGGCTAATTTTCCAAACCAAATGAAGCCCTCTTGTTCGTATCACTTCCGTTGGGCGTGGAAAATGGTGTTTATCGAGTTCTTCGTAAATTAATTCGATCATCTCATCATGTGTTTTGTTTTTGTATTCATCCAGTTTATAATAATCTAATTCGGAAAATAAAACAGGGAGTTCCGTTACTCTGGCACCACGACGGCGATATTCTCTTTTCGAAGGAATCACATACACGATCGACGTGTTGTGATAACCGTTCATCTTATTTTTGTAGTCTTGATTTAAGTATTTTTTTGCTTTGGAGAACGTATAAAAGTCATGTGCCATTGTCAGTTTTTTCACTTTGTAAATCGTTTCTTCGTAAATGGTTCCGTATTTTAAAGCAAATTCTCTTTCTTCTTCAGATCCATCCTCAATCCATTTTTTATATGCTTTCACCGGATCGTCATCAGAAAAAATTAATTCAAATTCAAATCCGGTCGGTTCTTTCGGCAGTTTTTCCGCTTCAAAAACAAGTGCTTTTGCTTTTTCCACTATCGTTTCGTATTTTTCTTTGTCTTTTAGTTCGTCATATTCTTTTTGACTTAAACTTACCCAATATTCCGTTGGATAAGCAACGACGATTCTTCTGGTTCTTCGATCATTAACTTGTTGAAGCCAGTTAAAATACAATTCAATTTGTTCAAACGGAGAAGAAATCAGTTTCGGCTTAGAATGCCATTGAATTTCATTCATCGGCTTTCCAAGCTTTGTTAAATGATCGCGATTTCCCCATGGTTTAAATAATGTTTCGCTCGTGATAAAGGATTCCACATCAGAAAGCAAATTCTGAAAATCCAATGATTCAAACATAAAAAAATCCCTCCCGTTTTGAAAAAATTTCAGGAGAGATTCCGAAACCCAGAAGGATTTTTTTCCTTTCTGTCAAAATTAGTTGACAGCAACGATTTTTCTTTTTATTATTTACTTACGAAATTTGCTTTTGGGTTTCAGAATCTCTTTTGGAGCAACGTGTTGCGAGCACGTTGCTCTTTTTCTTTTACTCTATTAAATTTTGGTTGAAAAATCTAGTTTCTATCTTCCTTTTTTTGTCGTATGATCGCGAAATCCCTTTTCTATTTCAAAAACAACAGCTTAATTCTTATAAAAACAAAAAGTGATCATAAATCATGTTCCGCAACAGCTTCCGCTAGTTTCTTTTTCTCCCATCCGATATAACGAAGCGTATCTCCGGCATTTTCATGCTGCAAAAGTTCCATCACAAGCGAAATATCATAACCAGAATCGATGTAAAGATGATATGCTTTAGTTTTTCGAATCGAATGAGCCCCCAGATTTTCTTCGAGATTTAACATTTTCCCTGCTTTATTCATAATCCGGTAAAGCGTTGTGCGATCCATATTAAACAGCTTGTCGTCATCGCCCATGTACTGAATATACGATTTCACCATGTTATACACCCGATCATTTAAACGAATTTCTAACGCTTTTCCGGTTTTTTTCGCACGAACTCGAACAATCCCGTCTTTGACGTCTTTTACTCGTAAATTTAATAGATCACTAGGTCTTAATGCCGTAGCAAGCCCAATTTCAAAACAAAGTAAATTACGCTCGCCATTGACCATGCTTTTTAATACTTTTTTTACTCTTGGAATATCTGCTTTATCATAAATTGGATCAACAAATTCCATAGATGATCACCCCTTTTTTAATTCACCTATGCAACATAATACTAAAGAAAAAGAAAAAATCCTTCAATATCTTAAAACAAAAAGAAAAAAATGCAACAAAAAATCCTTTTGTTGTATAAAACCTATGGGACAAGCAGGGGCTTGTCCATGTTACCAGCCAAGCCTTTTGTTTTTTTGGACAAAAAAATAGAACCTCCCGAATGGGAGGCTCTACAAAATCCATGAAGACGTAATTTAATTTTATCTTACTTTTCCTTCTCCGATCGTCAAGTGTTTTTCATTTGTACGGAAAATACGTTTGATGGTTTTCAATCGCTTTTTTCAGCAATTCCGACAATCTTTCTTGTTTGCTGCTATCGCTTTCAAATTCTTTGGAAAACTGCTGGCTATAAAATACTTCCCACATGTTTGGATAAGCTTTTTTCTCGTTCAAATCGACAAAATACCCTCGCTGGGCAATCCTCAATTCGATGTATTGATGCAACTGTGAAAGGGGCTTTCCTCGCTCTGGATCGTTCAGGTGATTCACTTTTTCGCTTGGATCTGGAAAATGGGTGAGAATATGCGTTTTTGCATTTTGCATGTGGAGTTCTAGCGTTTCTAAACTGTTTAAAATGTACTCGTATGTCTTATCGTCAATATCGCCAAAAATATTTAATAACAAGTGATAACTCCGTAACATTTCCATGTTTTCTTCCAAGTATTCAATCAATCGCAAATAATCCCCGTATGTTTGATCGGCGATCACGCTTCCGAAATTATATTCCACTTTGAATCGAGGACTCCAAAACCATTGGGCAAAATCAATAAAATCATTGATTAATTCCTGCACTTCCTCGCTCATTTTGAGTTCTTCAACCGGTTTATATAATTCGAAAAATGTTTTCTCTGATTCAAAGAATTTATACGTTTCTTCTTCTCGGCTGTAACCAATGTAAAACGTATAAATTCCATCCCGTTTGACTTCTTCTTTTGGATAGCGATGATCATTTGGATTTGGTTTCACGATTCCTCGTTTTTGCGTAATTTTGTAAAATCCGCAGCCATAATTTTCGACATCATACGACAACAGTTTCCCCTTAAAATTCAACGGTCGAATGGTGTTGTCTTTATAGACTGGTATTTCAATTTCCCCTTTTTTCAATCGGTCGTTGCTGTGATCGATCCGCATATCTTCTTCGCTGAAATACGTTTTTCTTCTCATTTCTTCCCACTGACTCAAATCTTTCTCGACAATTCGAAACGGAATTTTCGGCTTGTATTGCATTAATGTTTCAAAATCGATCATGGTATCCCCCCTTTTTTACTTTTTTACCTTTTTACCATAATTTTTACCAATTTTTTACAAAAATGTTTTAAAATGAAAAATGTAAAAGTATCGCTTAAATTTGCATTTTCTTCGGGAAATGCAAAGCTATTCCTTTACGGAATAGTGCAAACCATCTCGTTCGCGAGATGTGCATAAATTCTATTCCTCGTGAATAGATCAAATCAAAGACATTTTCATGATCAGTCGAACAACCTAGTGTTGTTTGACGAGAAGAGAGGTTTTATTGTCTTTTTTGTTTTCGTTTTTCGATGGCAAGCAAACTAGAAAGGGAAAAATTTATTTCATTCAAATTCTTTGATTTTAAAAAATCGATGAAAGGGGGCAATCAATCGAAAAAAAGGAGGCAATAGAGTCAGAAATTAGACGGTTGGTAAGGCGTCCTCTCTTCTCGTGGAATGTCGTGGATGTGTTTGCGAATTGACGCAGATGTCATGAACCTCATGACATTGGGCTAACCGCCCGCTATGCCGAGCCTAAGTCTTGCGAAAGCAGGATATGGATCAGCCGCGGCGTCCTTCAGGGACAAATAGGCTGACAGCCTACTTTCGGGAAACCGAGTAGGGCGTGGGTGTTGGGGGACACCCGCGTGCGTCACAGAAAGTGGCGTCTGTAACTTCCTGGCAGGTGGGTTGGTACCATGACGATTTCTGAACCGAAGGTGTTTCGATCGAAAGATTGGATTCCAATACGTTGGATTTCAAAAAAACTTCGATTCAGAAATGGTGATGGTACCAATCGGAAAAGCCTGCCGGGGGTCAAAGCACATCACGGCAGGAAGCGAGAAGACACGCAGCATTGCGAAACGGAAGCCCTTTGCTTGTTGAGGGCTGAATGCCCGAAACAAGCATTGGGCTGGAGTGAAGCTTTGCTGCGTGCTATGACCAGTTTCCTGACACGAAAAGTGGCAGGAAACTGGTCAAGGGGGAGGCTTGGGACCTTATTGTCTTTTTTTCCAAGATGTATGATTCCAAAAAAACATCCCCCCGCTAGAGTCCGTTGCGGGCGTTGCGAAGCTTCGACCGCTTACGGACTCTTGCGTCAGAGTTTTCGGTTACCAGACGAAAAAAAGAATTTTTTCGGTTACCAGACCGGCTTGTCTTTTTCTGAATAACGAAAAAGGGGGTGAAAAAATGGGAAAAAAGAAGAGAAGTCAAATGAATAATTTAGAAATTGCATTAGATAATATTTCTGCAGCGTTTCGGGAAGGGAAAAAGGCTGGTATCACCGTCGAAAAAGACAACTGGCGTGATGATACATATAAAACTTATGAAAGTGAAGTAAAAACGATGTTTCGGGAATTAGCGAAGATGATCGGAGAAAATGACAAGCGAATTCTTCCGAAATACACCAACGCCGAAACATGGGATCGGTACTTTGAACATTTAGCGAAAAAATACGAACAAGGAGAAATTACCGCAGATACCGTTCAAAAACGGGTTCATGCTCTGGAAGCATTTCGTCACATGGTGAAATATACGAATGTACTTGGAAAAGATACGACGATTCGGGTTGGCGACAAAGAAGAACGCTTGGAATACCTCAAAGAACGTGGGGTTTGCCGCTCGAAAGATGAAGTAACATCGATAAAACCAACCAGAGAAGTCGTCGAAAAAGTCCATTCCCACATTGATCGTTCGACCCACAACGGAAACACCGCTTACCTCATCAACAAACTTCAGG
Source organism: Saccharococcus thermophilus (assembly GCF_011761475.1). Taxonomy (NCBI): domain Bacteria; kingdom Bacillati; phylum Bacillota; class Bacilli; order Caryophanales; family Anoxybacillaceae; genus Saccharococcus; species Saccharococcus thermophilus. The sequence continues at coordinate 4,497 of NZ_JAASRS010000002.1, read as the reverse complement.
TCGAAACTGGCGGAAGAATTCGTGCGATGTTGAAGCTGGAAGTGAAAGACGTCAATTTTGAAAAAAATACGATTACCTTCCGATGCGATAAAAATAATTTCACGCGTACCATTCCACTTACGGAAAAAGCAAGAAACATCTTGCGTCCTCTCTGTGAAGGAAAAAAACCGGGTCAAAAAATCTTTACGATCAAAAATCAGAAAGGAAAGGATAAAAAATTAAAAGAAGCTGTTAAAACGGTAGAACGCCTCACCAGAGAAGCCGCAAAAAAAGCCGGGGTGTATGAAAAAAATAAGCGATTTACTACTCATTCGAACCGGAAACGGTATGCTCAAAATCTATATGAGCAAACCCGTTCCTGGTCGAAATCGAAACTAAAACGGGAGATTCGGAACTATATTCAAATGCAAGGATCCAATGAAGAAAGCATCAAACAACGGATCCGAAACGAACTTTACCGAATCAACCGTTACCGAAAAATGAAGAAAAAAGAAATCAAAGGATTTAGCCATGAACATTTAAGAAGAATGTATGTTGCCTTGCATCTCGGACACTCTAGATGCGACATTGTGTTACGTTACATCAAACCTGACCCGGTTCGCGACATCTACGGCAAGTGAAGCAAGCACCCGCTTGCTTTTTTTCTTTTTTTATGTAGGTTGATCGCAACGATTGCCTCCTTTTTTTCAACATGCCAAGACAATCAAAAAAAGAGTTGCTTGCTTGCAAGCGACTCTTTTTTTTTGGCGTTTTTTTGGCCAAATTAGCCTCGTTTTTCATCGGTCAAAGGGTTTGATATTCCCCACATCCAAAAGACGTCTTCTCGGCGAAAATAGGACATAAAAAAAGGGTAGTTTTTCAAAACCACCCGGCTATTATTCTTTCGAAAATAACTTGGCTAAAATTCCGGTTCGTTTTTTCTTCGTTTTTTCCATGGATTGTTTCAATGATCCTAAAAAGAACTGATCCCGCTCGCCAAAAAGAGATTTCAGCTGTTCGTTTTGCTGTTTGATTTCATGGATTTCTGCTTTTAGTAATTTTCTTTCTTCGATCATCTGTTGGTTTTGCTGTTCTAAATTAGCAATTCGTTGAACTAATTCATCCAATCGTTGAACGAGTGCTTGATTGAATTGCGTCTGATTGTCGCGGAATTGTTTTTGCTGTTCCGCTTCTTCCAACAGCTTGTCCGCTTTCTTATCGAGTTCGGAACGCTGTTCTGTCGTTGTGAATGCTTCAATGCTGCCGTTTAACCAAGCACGGACTTGATCATAACTCCAATTTTGTTCTTGGATTTTCTTTCGAATTTCTTGGAGTGTCGCGATGTTGTCGCGGGAATAGCGTCGGTGTCCGCCTTCTGTCCGCTCGGTCTGGATATTGAACTCGTTGCACCATACTTTCAGCAGTTCCGCGTCCACGCCCACCATCTTCGCCGCTGTCTTCGGTGTAAATAATTCGGTTTGATCGTTCACGATTTCACCCCTTTTTTGATTTCGTCCGCTTTATATCAATATCTTTCAAAAATCGAAACCGAAACATTCCGGCTTTTGATTCGATTTTGGATAGCGAAATAAAAACGTTTTTCTTTCTTCTTTATTTCGATTGTAAAAGAATAGCATTATTAAATCTAGCATTTAACGCTTTTTTTGGTACCACCATGGCTGCTTGTCAGCCGGTGGCTTCACCCTGTGGGGATTGTAAGGGGGTGGAGGATCGTTGTAAATAGAACCGTGAAATAAATCGCAGCGAAACAAAACGCAAAAATCGGCCAAATTTGCCTTGTTTTTTATCGGTCAAAGGTGTTTATATTGGAAAAGTCTTTCCCAGGCCTTTCTGGCCAAATTAGACCCGAAAAACGGGTATGTTTTTTTCACTCGATAGACTTATTTTTACCCCGACAAAAAACATCCCCCTAAAACGCTCAAAATGAGGTCAATTTCGCGTGTTTTTGGCTTGGACAAGTAAAAGGATTCCTCCAACAAAAAAACGCCTAAAAAAGGCGTTTTACGGCTTATATTGTCTTTTGGATCGAATGGCAATCGCCTGCATCAACACATTGAATTCCTCCTCACCCAGCATGGAAACATCCGCAAGGGACACGGGAAAACCGTTGTATAAACTCATTCCAAACTGGACTAAACGGCGTGTCGTTCCTGTCAACGCACCAATGTTATGATTCCCCTCTTGGGCTAATTCTTCATCCAGCAAATAGGCTAACGGTCCAAACTCGGTACTTATTTTTTCGCCGAAGCATTTAAAAATCTCCGGGTATGCTGCAATGTAAATGCTTGCTTCGTATTCCACATTCCCCCCTTGTTTCAAACCATAAAGATTCATCAAATACCAGTAATTCTGTTTATGCTGATCATCTGTAAAATACATTAGCCTTGTCCCCCTCCTACATCAAATCCATCCAATCGTTTCACCCATTATAATTCAAAGACCAATCAAAAGGGAAAAATCCCCCCATTTTCTTGATCGAATCAACAATCTTATAAAAGAGTTCTATCAAAAAACGTCTTATATGAGACACTTTTTGATACACCCATCGAGAAACCTTAATACACAAGAATCATTTTTCTTCCCCCAGCATTTTTTAAACATCTACTCCTTCTTTTCTAAGCACCTTGGAATTCACACAAAATCAATATAAAAAATAGGCTAAAACCCTTGATACAACTGAGTTTGAAAGCAATTCATTACAACACGGAACAATAAAAGATTGCATAATTATGGTGCCCTTTTATCGTTCCGTGTTGTAATGAAAACGGCTTGAAGCCTTGATATATCTAGCTTCAAGACGATTACTTATCCCATTTTTGTGTAAAAAATTTTTTATAACACTCCGGAGCACAAAAAGAGTGGTTAATGGTATAGAAATTCCTCCATTTTTTTTTCTCTAGAGCCATGCGGTTTCTCTAATTGAAACATATATAAAATCGTTCCAAAAACCCCGGGTTTGTAATTTATAAAAATTAAAAATGAGTGCTAAATCGCACTCATTTCTTTTATTGCTTTTTCATTCAAAAACCAATCAAAAGGGAAAAATCCCCCAATTTCTTGATCGAATCAACAATCTTATAAAAGAGTTCTATCAAAAAACGTCTTATATGAGACACTTTTTGATACACCCATCGAGAAACCTTAATACACAAGAATCATTTTTCTTCCCCCCAGCATTTTTTAAACATCTACTCTTTCGTTTCCAAACACTATGGAAACCTTATGCTAGCGTTTTTTTCAAATAGCATGCTTTTAAACCTAAAATTCTTTTATATCCTCTTAAAAAAAAAAAGGCTGGGGGGGCTACGCCCACAGCTTCGCCATTAATATAAAAGGACACACCTTACACTTTTATTTTTTCTTACGGAACCATCCTTTTACCGTATCAATGGAAACCTGCTATGCGAAAAAATCGAAGACAATAAAAAAGATCGGGGATCTATGCACGTCATAGAGCCCTTTTTATTTTTTTGCGTTTTTTTAGCCAAATTAGCCTCGTTTTTCATCGGTCAAAGGTGTTTATATTGGAAAAGTCTTTCCCAGGCCTTTCTGGCCAAATTAGACCCGAAAAACGGGTATGTTTTTTTCACTCGATAGACTTATTTTTACCCCGACAAAAAACATCCCCCTAAAACGTTCAAAATAAGGTCAATTTCGCGTGTTTTTGGCTTGGGCAAGTAAAAGTATTCCTCAAACAAAAAAAACGCCTAAAAAAGGCGTTTTACGGCTTATATTGTCTTTTGGATCGAATGGCAATCGCCTGCATCAACACATTGAATTCCTCCTCACCCAGCATGGAAACATCCGCAAGGGACACGGGAAAACCGTTGTATAAACTCATTCCAAACTGGACTAAACGGCGTGTCGTTCCTGTCAACGCACCAATGTTATGATTCCCCTCTTGGGCTAATTCTTCATCCAGCAAATAGGCTAACGGTCCAAACTCGGTACTTATTTTTTCGCCGAAGCATTTAAAAATCTCCGGGTATGCTGCAATGTAAATGCTTGCTTCGTATTCGACATTCCCCCCTTGTTTCAAATGATAAAGATTCATTAAGTGCCAATAGTTCTGTTTATGCTGATCATCTGTAAAATACAATCTTTTCCCCTCCTACATTTGTTTCACTTATTGTAATGAATCTTTGTTATCCACACTTTTTTTTTTTACTTTTTTAAAAAAAAACCTTGGGGACCTCTCAATTAATTAAGGGGCTGAAAAAAAAAATGGGACAAAATCAAATTGTCCCATTTTCTTTCATAATACGACTGACAGTAGAACGTGGAATGCCCGTTTTTTCCGCAATTTCTCTAATAGTTGCTCCTGGATTGGCAGCCAAGAAGGCTTTGATTTTCTCGATTTTCAGCCGTTTTTGTTCTTCTCTCGATAATTTTCCTTGCTCTTGCCGTTTTTTATGGTATCGTTTCTTATTCTTTTCCTTGATTTCTCCTTGCTTTTCCTCGTAATAACGCTCGTAATAACGAGCATTCCGTTTTGAT